>NZ_RZRO01000105.1:0-22838 GCF_003997975.1 Mesorhizobium sp. M7A.F.Ca.US.005.03.1.1 | reverse complement strand
GCCCGATGCCGCCATCGATGCCGGGCGCTGGCGGGTCCAGCCCGCGCGCGCCTATGTCAGCCGCGCCAAACTCTATGGCGTGGCGCTGAAACCAGGCCAGAAGGCGCTGGTGTTGGAGGCCGATCTGACCAATCGCACGGCGCAATCCGACAAGGCTTATTTCAACGTCTTCAAGCCGGACGGGATCGACCTGCCCGATTCCACGCCGATGATCGCGCTGGCCCGCGATTCGACGCTGACGCCGGAACTGCATCCCGGCATGACCGAACGCATGGCCTATGTCTGGCCGCTTGCCGGTAACGCCGCCGTGCCGGCAAATCTCAGCTTCGGCGTCACCGCCGAGATCTTCAAGCCGCGCGACAATCTTTACGGCACGCCGGGCTGGTTCAATCCCTATCGGCTCGGCACCGTCACCATGCCGGTCGCCGACCTGCCCGAGAGCGGCTCATGAGGATCCGCGCCATCGGCAATCTCCTGATCGTCGCCGCCACCGTGGCGCTCAGCTACGGCATGCAGGTGTCGAAGCCGCATTATGCCGAACTTACCGCGCCGATCCCCATCGATGGCGCCATGCACGACACGGTGCGGGCGCGCAGCTTCGATGTCCGCCTCGACAGAATGGTCTTTGCGCGCACGCTGAAGACCAACCAGTTCGGCCAGGAAAGGCTGCTGACCACCAGCGGCCTGTGGGCGGTGGCGACGACCAATCTCACCGCCACCAGCACCTCCACCACGGTCGCCGACGGCACCTGGCAAGGCCCGACCGGCCTGCGCTACCGCCAGACGGAGCGGCTCAACTATCGCCAGGATATGCCGCCACATGCCGTCGATCCAGGGCTGGAGAGAAGCGGCCTGTTCGTCTTCGAGTTGCCGGCCGACCAGATCCGAGGCGCCAGCCTGCTTATCGCCGCACGTCAGTTCGGCCCGCTCGACGCCCAGGCTCGCATCAGCCTCGATGCCGTTCCGACCGGTGCCGATGGTCAACCGGCGGATGTCTTGCCGCTATACGATCTCGACGCTCCTGCACCGCCGCAGGGCCAGACACGGCAGGGCCAGACACGGCAGGGCAAGACATGAGCGCGGTTTCAACCGACATCGACCCAGCCGGCGGTGGCGAGAAAAAATGGCGACGGCGCGGTCTTGCCGCGCTCGCTATCCTGCTGCCGCTGACGCTGGCCGAAACCAGCTATGAGAGCATCCGTGAATGGCTGCATGGCGAGGACCTCATCGCCAGGGATGTCGAGTTTGGCCAAGGCGCGCCGTTCGGCGGCAGCGAATGGCGGCTGGCCGATTTGCGCGGCGGCAAGGCCGGCCGCTTGCCCGACCATGCCATGGCCGTCATCGCCACCTTCGCCGTCACGGTCGGCGATCCCGATCTGCAAAAGCAGTGGCTGGGCTGCAAGGTGATGCTGACCGACGCCGCCGGCCGCCGCTGGCTGCCCGACTTCATCCCCGGCGTCAGCCTGCCGGACGGCGTGATGAACTGCACCTCGGCGATCTTCTCCGGCGCCAAAAAGGGCGAAATCATCAGCGTCGGCGAGACCTTCATCGTGCCCGAGGATGCCATCGAGACCATCCGCCCAGCCATTGGCCTGGGCAGCGAGCGCCCCTGGTTCCTGCGTTTTCAGCGGCCGCCGAAGTGACAGCATCCTTCTCCCCGTAAAGAAAGCTCACTTCCCCGCCCGCTTCGCCATCGAAAACGCCGTCTCCAGCACGGCGGCGAGAAAGCATATGCGCAGCGGCTCGATCAGGATGCCGGTGGAAGAATCCTGGAACGGGCTGCCGAAGAGCAGCGTCACGGCATGCGAAAAAATCTGCCAGATATCGAGCTCGTGTGGGCCGATCAGCCGCGTCGCGCCGAGCCACAGCCAGGCCGCGCCCCAGTCGAGCAACCGGTAGCCGACCACCAGCGTGCACAACAGCACCAGGCTGGCGCTGACCGTCAGCCGCACGCCGTTGGCGATCGGCAGATAGCGCGAGCGGTAGCCGGCGATGAAATGCTCGACGAAATCGCGCAGGAATTTCGGCAGGCCGGCATAGCGCTGGCCGGCACGCTCCAGCCGGCCGTGCACGCGCATCAGGGCAGCATCGTCGCGCACATCATAGCCGTAGATCAGCGCCGCCATCACCAGCCAGATCAGCGGCAGGAGCATGAAGAAGAACAGGTTGATCGCAGCCGTCGACGGCGCGATCGAGGAGATCTCGACCGGCACCATGGGTGCGGCCGAGGCCATCGGCACCGGGTTTGCCAGCCCGTCCACCGATGCCTGCAGGACCGACCAGAAATTGCGGCTCATCAGCCATTGCAGCGCCGAGTCCTTCCAGCGGCTGATCACGTAGAGACCGACGAAAATCCAGTTGGTCTCGCAGATCACCACCACGATCTGCCAGAACGACTCCGCACCTGTCTTAGCCTGCATGAATTTGGCCAGCCGGCGGATCAGCCAGGACACCGCCACGGAGACCAGCAGCCAGCGCGAGTCGAGCACGTCGAGCACATCAGCGCTCTGGCCGAAATCGGCCTGGTCGAGTGTTTCGCGCGAATACTGTCGCACGATGTCGCCCAGAAATCCCCAGGCGGCATAATAGGCGAAGAACGGCAGAAGCGCGATGGTGATCATCCGCACCAGCCGCGAGCCGCGCCGGTCAGCCTCGGCACCCGGCTTCGTTTGCGTCTCGGTGGTTGCGGCCTTGTCGGCGCCGCGCTGCGCGGCCACCACATGCGGCAGGCCGGGGCGCAGCACGTGGAACATTGCCACCGTCATCACCAGCTGCGCCAGCGCCACCAGCGTCAGCATCGCCAACCCGGCGAAGTGATTGGCCAGCGCCACCTTCGCCGCCAGCAGCATGAGGAGATCGCCGACCAGCACGCCGGCCAGCACGAGTGCCATGAGTTGCGGCCAGAACCGCCGCAGCAGCGAAAAACCTAGGGTGATCGGTCTGATGATATCGGCAAACATGAGGTTCTCTCACGATGCCACCCGCCAAAACCTTTCTAGCAAAGCATGATTGTTTTGCAAGGAATGGGGCTCCCTTCTCCCACTGTGGGAGAAGGGAGAACCGTCCCCCTCACCGTCGCACCCTCGACTTCAGCCACCGATCAAACGCCACCGCCAGGATCAGGATGAGCCCGATGACGATGCTTTGCGTGTAGGACGAGACATTGTTGAACTGCAGCCCGTTCTGCAGCACGCCGATCAGCGCCGCGCCCACCACCGTGCCGCCGACCGAGCCGATGCCGCCGAACAGCGAGGTCCCGCCGATGACGACGGCCGAAATGACGGTCAGTTCGTAGCCGATGCCCGCCACCGCTTCCGAGGAGTTCAGCCTGGCCGACAGCACGAAGGCCGCGAGCCCGGCGAAGAAGCCGACAATGACGTAGACCGAGACCAGGATGCGGTCGACGCGCAGGCCCGACAGCCGCGCTGCTTCCGCATTACCGCCGACGGCATAGACGGCGCGGCCATAGCGCGTGTAGCGCAGCACGATGTGGCACAGGATGGCGGCCGCCGCGAAGATCAGCGCCGGCACCGGCACCGGGCCGATCAGCCCGGTGCCGAACCAGCGCATCGAGGCGTCGAAGCCCGAGATCGGGCCGCCATTGGAGATGGTCAGCGTCAGCCCGCGAAACACCGTCAGCCCGCCCAGCGTGACGACGAAGGGCGGCACTTTCAGCCGGGTGATGACAAGTCCCTGCACGCCGCCGGCAGCGGCTCCGACGATGATGGCGGCCAGCAGCGCGGCGAACCAGCCGAACCCTTGCGTGCCGCTCGTCGACAGCGACAGCGTGTTGGCCGTGCCGCCCTTGGCGACCACGGCGGCGACCATGCCGCAGAAGGCGAGCAGCGAGCCGACCGACAGGTCGATGCCGGCGGTAAGGATGACGAAGGTCATGCCGAGCGCGATCAGCCCGGTGATCGAGATCTGCCTTGTGATGTTGAACAGGTTGATCGGGTCCATGAAGCTCGGCTTCAGCACCGTGAAGACGATGATCAGCGCCACCAGGAACAGCAGCGGCCCGAAGCTCATCAAAAGCCGCGCGAAGTTGATGCCGCCGCGCTGATCCTGCTCCCCCGCCACGCTCATAGTGTCTCCTTGCGGTCGAGTGCCATCAGTTCCATCAGTCTTTCCTCGTTTGCCTCGACGCCCGGCATCTGGCCGGTGATGCGTCCGCGGCGCATGGTGACGATGCGGTCCGAAACCGCCAGCACCTCGGGCAGCTCGGACGAGATCATCATCACCGCAATGCCGCGCGCCGCAAGCTGCACCAGGATCTGGTGCACCTCGGTCTTGGCGCCGACATCGACGCCGCGCGTCGGCTCGTCGACGATCAGCACTTTCGGATCGCGCGCGAGCCAGCGCGCCAGGATCACCTTTTGCTGGTTGCCGCCCGACAGGCCCTCGATCGCCTGCTCGGCCGAAGCCATGCGGATCGACAGCATCTTTCGAAACCCGGACAGCGCATCGCGCTCGCGCCGCTCGGCCATGAAGCCGAAACCGTTGCTGAAGCTGCCCAGCGAAGCGATGGAGAAATTCGGCAGGATGCCCAGCGCGGCAAAGATCGCCTGGTGCTTGCGGTCCTCCGGCACCAGGCCGATGCCGAGCGCAATGGCGTCCGCGGGCGATGCCGGGGCGATCGGCTCGCCGTCGAGCGTGATGGTGCCGGCCGCGATGCGGTCGGCGCCGAAGATAGCGCGCGCCAGTTCGGTGCGGCCTGAGCCGACAAGCCCGGCAACGCCGAGGATTTCACCGGCCTTGAGGTCTATGTCGACGCCGTCGAGCACGATGGCGTGTGGCGCCTCGGGGTCGCGCACGGTGCGCAGGCCGCGCACCGACAGCACGACATCGCCGGCCACCGCGCGTTGCGCCGGCCGGGCGTAGAGCTCGGACGCCGCGCGGCCGACCATCTTCTCGATGATTTTCGGCAGCGCGATCGGCCCGCCTTCACGGTTAAGGTGGCCGGCAAGCCTGCCGTCGCGCAGCACCGTCATGCGATCGCATATGGCGGACGCTTCCTCCAGCCGGTGGGTGACGAACATGATGGCGACCTTGTCCTTGCGCAGCCGGTCCATGATCGACAGCAGCCGCTGCACCTCGGTCTCGGTCAGCGCCGAGGTCGGCTCGTCCATGATGATCAGCCGGCTTTCCAGCGACAGCGCCCGAGCAATCTCGACCAGTTGCTGCTCGGCCACCGACAATGCCGAGACCGGCGTCATCGGGTCTATGGAGAGACCGACGCGGGCGATGATCGTGCGGGAATCTTCCTCCATCTTGCGCCAACTCACCAGCCCGAGCGGGCCGATCGGCGCGCGGCCGATAAAAATGTTCTCCGCCACAGTCAGCGTCGGGATCAGGCTCAGTTCCTGATAGATGGTGACGATGCCAAGCCGCTTGGCATCCTGCGGGCTGGAGGGATGATAATCGGCACTGTCGAAGATGATATGCCCGCTGGATGGCGGCATCACACCCGAGAGGATTTTCAGCAGCGTCGATTTGCCGGCGCCGTTTTCGCCCAGCAGGCCGAGGATCTCGCCGGGGCGGATATCGAGCGAGACATCGCTGAGCGCGGTGACGCCCGAGAAATGCTTGGTGATGCCTTCGACGGCAAGCAGGATGGGTTCGGGCGAGGCGGCTTCAGCGGCTGGCGGCAAGGGTGGCTCCTTCCATGCAGTTGATGTCGCCTGTCAGCGCTTGAACGCCCCCCTCTGTCCTGCCGGACATCTCCTCCTCAAGGGAGATTGGCTGTGTCACCGGCGACACCTTTTCTTTCAACATTTGGGAACTGGCGAAAGCAGGAGGAACAGTCGATCTCCCCCTTGAGGGGGAGATGTCCGGCAGGACAGAGGGGGGCGCTGTCCCGCCGGCTTTGCCAATCGGCCGATCCCCGCAAACCCTACTTCGTCTCGCCAATCCGCTCCGCCTTGTCGAGATTGTCCTTGCCGATGACGATTGGCGTCAGCAGCACCAGCTTCTCCTTCGGCTCGGTCTTGTCCTTGGCAAAGGCCACCGCGATGCGCACCGCAGTGCGCGACTGCTCGCCGGGGAATTGCTCGACCGTGCCCGCAAGCTTGCCGTCGCGCACGGCGACCAGCGCTTCGGGCAGTGCATCGAAGCCGTAGATCTTGACGTCGGTGAAGTTGCGCGCGGCACAAGCCTCCATGGCGCCCAGCGCCATGTCGTCATTGGCGCAGACGATGGCGTCGGGTTTGCCGTTGGCGGCAAGGCCAGCCTCGGTCACCGACAGCGCCTCGGCGCGGGCGAAGTTGGCGGTCTGCTCGAAGACGATCTGATACTTGTCCTTCAGAGGATCGAGCACATTGTGCACGCCCTTGTTGCGGTCGATCGCCGGGCCGGCGCCGGGCTGGCCCTGCAGATGGAACAGCTTGGCACCGTTGGGAAACGCCGCCACCACGGCGTTGGCTTCCGCCTCGCCGCCCTTCACATTGTCGGCGCCGACATGGGCGAGGATGCCCTCGACGCCGTCTACGCGGCGGTCGATCGTCACTACGGGAACGCCGGCCTTGACCGCTTCCTCGATGGCCGGCGCCAGGGCGTTGACGTCGAGCGGCGAGATGACGATGGCGTTGACCTTCTGCACCAGGGCGGCCTCGATGTCGGCGGTCTGCTTGGTGGCCGAGTTCTGGCCGTCGCTTTCGGTCAGATTGACGCCTTGCGTGGCGGCTTCCGCCTTGATCTCGTTCAGCATGTGCACGAAGAACGGAAAGCCGAGACTGGGCACCGAGCCAAGGATAGTGAGCTTGTCCTGCGCAAACACAGAAGGCGCGGCAACCATCATGGCGCCGAAAGCCGCGGACGACAGCAGGAATTCACGTCTGTTCATGGGATCCTCCTCCACAAGAACGCACGACCCGAAAACCGGGATCGGTTTCAGGAAGGATCATGCGTCGGTTCAAAGTGTGGAGCATCCTCCCTGCGCCCGAAAACGCATGCCGCTCCAGCTGGCCGCCGCTGTAAAAAGAGCCTCCCACCGACGCCTGCGCAGGGATGCTAACCCAGGGCCAACCATTTGTGCAACATCGATATAACAGCGGTGCCAGGCAAATTATCGGAATTGTCGGATTTTGGATTTCCGGCGTGGGGGCCGCTTTGTCGGAAGACCTCCAATGCAAGGCCGCCCCTCTGCTTCTCAATCCAGGAACGCCAGAACACGCTGCCAAAGCAGCGCCGCGGCTGTGTCGTTGTAGTCGGGCAGAGCTGGATCCGAGAAATAATGTCCCGAGTTTGGATAGCGGAAGATCCGCACATCGGTTTGCGCGGCCTCGGCGGCGTGCTGCCAGGCGCGGACATCCGGCTCGGGGAAGAACGGATCGGTGTCGGCGACATGCAATTGAACCGGCAGGCCGGGCCGGATGTTCGCAGGCACGGTTGCCAGCCCATGCAACAGCAGCACCTTGGCCGTCAGCGGCCGCAAGGCCCAGACTGACGCGACCACGCCTGCACCCATCGAAATCCCCGCCAGCACCGTATCGCCGGGCGTCGAGGCCAGGGCATCGCGCGCCCTTTGGCAAATGACCTCCCAGCCGATCCGCGCCTTGATCGCGAAGCCTTGCTCGAGATCGTCCGTCGCCACGCCCGCATAGAGGTCCGGCAGCGAAACGGCGTGACCGGCGGCGCCCAGCTTTCCAGCGAGATGCCGCTCGTGCTCGCGCAGCCCCAGAACCGAATGAAACAGGATTATGTTCGCGGACATCCGGTCATGATACCTGCCGGCACATGCCGTCTCAACGGCTGGGTACGTCATGAGGCGTGCGGCTTCCATTCTCCCGGCGTGGCACTACTTTGGACTGAACCCAAAGCACTCGACTGGAGAACAACATGAAGCCGCAAATCATCTGCCATATGCTGGCATCCCTTGACGGCAGCCTCCACCCCAGCCGCTATACCTCGAGCCCCGATGGCACCCGGGCCGAGTGGTCGAGCCTCTACGAGCATATCCATAATGATCTCGCGGCTGATGCCTGGATCGTCGGGCGCGTCACCATGGCCGAGATGAGCAAGGCCGGCGCGCATCCGCCGGCCAATGCCGGCAAGGTCGACCGGCCCTATCATTTCGCGCAAATAGGTGCGGGTTATGCCGTGGCGCTCGATGCCTCGGGCAAGCTTCATTTTTCCAAACCCGACATCGGTGGCGACCATGTCGTGGTGCTGCTTGGGCGCGACGTTGCCGACAGCCATTTGGCAGAGCTTGCCGCCGACGGCGTGTCCTATATCGTCGCGGAAACCGGCGATATCGATCTCGCCGCGATGCTTGAGGTCCTCGGACGCGAACTCGGCATAAGCCGGCTGCTGCTCGAGGGCGGCGCCAGCATCAACGGTTCCTTCCTCGCCGCCGGGCTCGTCGATGAATTGAGCCTTCTCGTTGCACCCGCGATCGACGGACGGGCCGCCAATCAGGGTTTCGTCGAGTTCGGCGAGAGCGGCCTGGCGGGCAAGACGCAGCTGTCCCTGAAGAGCTGCGAGGCGCTGGCGCATGGGCTCGTCCATCTGCGCTACGCGGTCAGCCCTGGAGCATAATCCCGAAAGGTCGCGGCGTGGCCCAGGGTCTCCGCGACGGGGCTGACGAAGTCAGAGACTTCGGCTCACCTCGAGCGTTGCTAAGCGCATCAATACCGCATGGCGTCGAGATCGGCGATCAGCGTCGGGCCGGTGGGGTGCCAGCCGAGCCGTGCCTGGGTCAGAGCGCTGGAGGACGGCAGATCCATCGGCGCGAACATCGCCATCCAGCCGAAATGCTCCGCCGCCTTTTCCGGCGCAATGGAAACCACCGGCAATTTCAAACCCCGGCCGAGCGCCTCGGCGATAGCGCGCACTTCGACACCTTCCTCGCCGACCGCGTGATAGCGCGCGCCCGGCTGCCGCTTTTCCACGGCGAGCCGGTAAAGCCGCGCCGCATCGAGGAGGTGGCCCGCGGAGTAGCGATTGCGGCCTTCGCCGACATAGGCCGAGACGCCCCTTTCACGCGCGATCTCGATGAGCGGCGTGATAAGGCCTTGCTTGACCGGATTGTGGACCTGCGGCAGCCGCACCACCGACACATTGATGCCGGCGTCCAGCAAGGCATTGCCGGCCAGCTCCGAGGCGATGCGCGGATTGGGATGGCTGGCGTTGAAGACGTCCTCGATCGCCAACTGGCCATGCCCGGGACTGCCCATGCCGACGCCGGAGGTGATCACCAGCGGCCGGTCGGAGCCGGCGAGCGCGGCGCCCAGTGCGGCGATGACGCGTTTGTCCTTTTCGCAATTCTCGGCAAACCGCGAAAAGTCGTGGTCGAATGCCGTGTGGATCACGCCGTCCGCCTTGGCCGCGCCATCGCACAGCCCTTCGGGCTCCTCGAGCGTTCCGCGATGCACTTCAGCACCGGCGGCGGCCAGCGCCTCGGCGCCGGCGTCGGAGCGGGTCACGCCGACCACCTGGTGGCCTGCCTTGATGAGTTCGGGAACGATCGCCGAACCGATGAAACCGGTCGCGCCGGTGAGAAAGATACGCATGCAAAATCTCCTGTACAGTTGCCCGCGTAATATTGCTGGTCTATTATTCTATTAAAGTAGTGATCTTATCGTGGTATAATGGCTAACAGGATGCCCTCCAATTCCGGCTCACTAGCAGCGTTCCTCAAAGACCGGCGCACCCGGCTTGATCCCGCATCATTCGGGTTTTCCGGACGCAGACGCACGCCGGGGCTGCGCCGCGAAGAGGTCGCGCAGCGCGCCAACATCAGCCCGACCTGGTACACATGGCTGGAACAGGGCCGCGGCGGCGCACCCTCGGCCGATGTCCTCAACCGCATCGCCAAGGGGCTGCTGCTGACCGAGGCGGAGCGCGAACATCTTTTCATGCTCGGGCTGGGGCGCCCGCCCGAGGTCCGCTACAGGGGCGTCGAAGGCGTCAGCCCCCGGCTGCAGCGCCTCATCGACACGCTCGATGCCAGCCCCGCCATAGTCAGGACCGCTACCTGGGACGTCGTTGCCTGGAACCGTGCCGCGAGGGTCGTGCTGACCGACTACAGCACCCTGCCCGAGGGCGAGCGCAACATTCTGCGCTTCATGTTCCTCAGTCCCCATATCCGCGCCAGGCAGCACGACTGGCAAAACCTCGCCCGTTTCGTGGTGGGCGCGTTCCGGGCCGATGCGGCACGCGCCGGCGCTGTCTCCGAGGTGCGTGAACTCGTCGACGAACTCTGCAGCGCCAGCCCCGAGTTTGCCGCCCTGTGGCGGGAAAACGGCGTGCTCAGCCATGGCGACGGGACAAAGCGCCTGAAGCACCCGGAACTTGGCGATATCGAACTGGAATATTCGGGCTTCGCGGTCGACGGCCGGCCGGATTTGAGCCTGACCGTCTACAACCCGGTCGACAGCGCCGTCGCCGACCGCATCCGCGCGCTGGCTCTCGCCCGATACCCCAAAGCGTAAGGGCGGGACGACCTATCCGCTGCGATGACTCCCGCCCGCCCTCAAGCGCGCTCGCAGACCGCCTTCAGGATCTGCAAGGTCGGCCCCCAGTAGAGATCGGCATGCGGCCGGATCGCCGGTTCGGCGAAGTCGCTGAGCGTCAGTGTCAACAGTGTTCCCCCATCCGCCGGCGCCAGGTCGAAGCTGACCACGGTGTGATTTTCGGGCACGTCCGCCAGACGCGAGGCCGACAGTGTGCTCCAGTAGCTGTAGGCGAAGCTCATTCCCGGCTCAAAAGTGCGGATGGTGCCGTGGTTTTCGAACGGCATTCCGTGCAGCAGTCCGTGCATCACGATCGCGCCGCCGGCCTGCCCTTGCAGGCTGACGGTCAACTCCTCGTCGGACATCCATTGCGGGATCATTTCTGGCGTCGTCAGTATCCGCCAGACCTTGGCCGGCTCGGCACCGATGACGACGGTCTTGGTTATCGGCGCAGCGGACTCACTCATGGGGTGCAGATTATAGCGGATGCGGCGGCGACAATATCGCTGTTCCAGGCGGTACGGATGCCGCCATTGCCCCTTGCCCTGTATAGGAAGACAGCACCACGCTTGCGAAGCCATTGCAGCCCGTGGCATCTGTCGGCTCCACCAGCGCAGACGGCACCATGACACCACGGCAGACACGGCAGAGCGGCAGGCAGGCGGCGCCCGGCGTCAGTCTCAACCGGGCGCTGTCGAAGCTCGGCCTGTGCTCGCGCACGCAGGCCGAGGTGCTGATCGCCGAAGGCCGCGTGCGTGTCGGCGGCAAGGTGGTGCGCGATGCGGCGCTGCGCGTCGACCTCGACCGCGACCGCATCGTCGTCGACGACAGGCCGGTGGTTGCCGAGCGCAAGGTCTACCTCATGCTCAACAAGCCGCGCGGGCTGGTCACCACCCGCGACGACCCGCAGCAGCGCGACACCGTCTATGCCTGCCTCGAAGGGCTCGACTTGCCCTTCGTCTCCCCGGTCGGCCGCCTCGACAAGGCGAGCGAAGGCCTGCTGCTGATGACCAACGACACCCGGTTTGCCAACCGGCTGATGGACCCGGCTTCGCATTTGCCGAAAACCTATCACGTGCAGATCGGCACGGTACCGGATGCTCCGATGCTGGAGACGTTGCGCGCCGGCGTGACCGTCGACGGCGAGGTGCTCACCGCGAACGCGATCGAACTTTTGCGCAGTGGCGGCCGCACCGCCTGGCTGGAGATCGTGCTCGACGAAGGCCGTAATCGCCACATCCGTCGCCTGCTCGCCGCGCACGGCGTCGAGATCCTGCGCCTCATCCGCATCGCTATCGGCCGCCTGCCGCTCGGCGACCTCGCCAAGGGTACGGCACGGCATTTGACAGCAGAAGAGTTGGCGCTGCTGAGGGGGTAAGCAGGGCGTGCCGCTGGTGCAGCCGCACGGCGATCCCTCCTGACGGAAAGCTGTCAGGAGGCCTGGCCTATAGGTCGGATGGGAGCCGGCCACGGCTTCAACGATCAGGGAGCCAATGCAATGAATTTCGTCTCCGTCCGCATCATCACGTCGGACGTCCAGCGTCTCGTTCACTTCTACGGTGAGATCACCGGCATGCCCGTGACGGTGTACACGGAAGACTTCGCCGAACTGGCGACGCCGACCTGCACGCTGGCGATCGGCAGCACACGCACCTTGATGCTGTTCGGCGGCGACATCGCCCGCCCCGCCGACAACCACACCGCCATCATCGAGTTCCGCGTCGGCGACGTCGATGCTGAATTCGCCAGGCTCTCGGACCTCCTCAGGAATATCACTGTGCAGAAGCCGACCACCATGCCCTGGGGCAACCGCTCGCTGCTGTTTCGCGACCCTGACGGCAATCTGGTGAATTTCTTCACGCCGGTAACCGCTGAGGCGATCAGGAAATTCGACAGATAGGCGTAAGCGGTGCCGCTGGCCGAAGCTGCTCTATTTCTGGTTCCATTTCCGGATGACCGGCTCGCTCAAATCATGCTCGTAGCCGAGCACGCTGATGCTGGCCGTATCGAGCACGAGCAGCGCGCCGCCCTCCGGCGGCAGCCCGATCCAGCGCGCCGCCAGCACGCGCAGAAAATGCGCGCTGGAAAACACCAATATGCTGGCATTGGCCTCGCGCAGCCCAGCGATAATCCTGTCGGCCCGCGCGCCGACATCGGCCGCCGTCTCGCCCTTTGGACACCCATCGCGAAACACATTCCAGCCGCGGCGCTCGGCCAGGATCTGTTTTGTCGTCAGCCCCTCATAGGCGCCATAGTCCCACTCCTGCAGATCGTCCTTCTTGACGCTCTGCGCGCCGAAGCCGGCCAGTACGCTGGTGTTGTAGGCGCGCTGCGACGGGCTCGACCATACGGCCGAAAAAGACAGGCCCTCGAGCCTGTCCGCGACACCCCGCGCGGCGGCCTCGCCAACCGGGGTCAACGGCATGTCGGTGCGGCCGGTATGCTGCCCCGAAAGGCTCCATGCCGTCTCACCATGCCGGACCAGATGGATTTGCGGATACGAGTTGCTCATGGACTGCCTTTCAATGTCACCGGCACCTTAGGCGACGATGCGGCAAAGGGGAATCCGCTTGGTACAAGACTGCGTGGTCGCCTGGCCTTGATCCGCGGCGGGGCCGGCCCTGTGATCGGCCCGAGGCCGCAACTATATCAAGGCCAGCCCTCCACAAGGCTCCCGCCACCTCAAGGGCATCGGCCCTTGCGCAACAGGTCATGTCATCATGTACAAACATTTGCTCATCGCCACGGACGGATCGGAACTGGCCGACAAGGGCGTTACCCACGGCCTGACATTGGCCAAGGGCCTCGGCGCCTCTGTTACTTTCATCACCGTCTCCGAACAATTCCCGATCTTCGCCTGGGGCGGCGCCATGGCCGGCTACGCCGCCGGCGATGAACTGGCCGCCTATCAGGAAGAGGCGCGCAAATACGCCAAGGAAGTTCTCGACAGGTGCAAGGCATCGGCCGACGCCGCCGGCGTCTCGGCGGAGGTCGTGCATGTCGAGGACAAGCGGCCCGCCGAAGCCATTCTGGAACTGTCGCAGGCCCTGGGCTGCGACCTGATCGTCATGGCTTCGCACGGCCGCCGCGGGCTGGGCAAGCTGCTCCTCGGCAGCCAGACGGCGGAAGTGCTGTCCTACACGGAGATCCCGGTGCTGGTCGTGCGCTAGGGCTACTACGGATCGCATGCTCCATCGAACCGGGTAATGACAATGTCGTTACGCTGTGCTAGATATGCGCGACGAAGGAGCCGTCCATGCCAACGTCACATCATCCGGTGCCGAAGAGCGTTCCGCTCAACATCCGCGTCAAGCCGGAAGTTCGCAATCTGATCGACCGCGCAGCCGAATTGCTCGGTAAGAATCGCACCGACTTCATGCTTGAAGCCTCGCAACGCGCCGCTGAGGAAGCGTTGCTCAACCGTCTCGTGTTTACCGTCGAACCGGATGTCTACGCTGCGTTTCTGGCACGCCTCGACGCGCCGCCGCAGCCCAACGACCGATTGCGCCGCACGATGACGACAAAGGCTCCGTGGGAAGCTGCGTGACGCTGTCGGTCCCGGTTCCACTCGCGGATCATCACGAACTCGGGGAATTTTCGTCGGGCATTACAGCGCTCGACGATTGGTTGAAAAAACGTGCTCGCACCAATCAAGCGGGCGGTGCATCCCGGACCTATGTGACTTGCAAAGGCAACCGTGTGATTGGCTACTATGCCGTTGCCAGCGGCGCCGTGAAAATGGTCGAAGCTTCCAGCCGTTTCCGGCGCGACATGCCCGATCCGATCCCCGTCGCAGTGCAAGGCAGGTTGGCCGTAGACCAAGCCTATCACGGTCGGGGCATCGGGCGGGCGCTGGTAAGGGATGCCGGTCTACGAATTCTCCAGGCTGCTGAAATACTGGGCATCAAAGGCATAGTGGTGCATGCGATTTCCGACGATGCCCGAGCTTTCTACATCACCATCGGGTTCGAGCCCTCGCCGGTCGAGCCGTTGACACTCATGGTCACGCTCGCTGATCTCAGCGAAAGCATTGGCTGACGACTTCCTGCCAGTGCTCTGGGGAAGTCCGGCGCCTAGAACACCAACTCCCCCACGAGATAGACCCCAAGCGCCAGCAACCCCGCGAAGAACACTTTGCGGAAGGTCTCGACACTCATCTTCTGGCGCAGCGCCTGGCCGGCGAACATGCCGGCCAGCGCCGGCACAAGGGCTGCGACCGAACCGACCATTTGCGCACTCGGCGACGCCAGGGCGCCGGTCCTGAACAACCCGATGGCGAGCGCCGCCGTCGACACGGTGAAGGACAGGCCGAGCGCCTGGATCAGGTCTTCTTTCTCCAGCCGCAGCGACTGCAGATAGGGCACCGCCGGGATGACGAAGACGCCGGTGGCGCCGGTGACCAGCCCGGTCGCCACCCCGACCAGCGGTGACATCAAGGCTTCGCCGCGCGCCGGCGTGGTGAAGCCAAGCTTGAGCAGGCCGAGAATGGCGTAAAGCACCAGCGCCGCACCGAGCCCGGCCGAGGCAACGCCAGAGTGCGTGCCGGTCAGCAGGCCGGCGCCGGCAACGGTGCCGAGCATCACGCCGGCCATCATCGTCCACAGCCGCTTGCACAGCCGGCCGAAGGACGGGCCGGTCAGCAATTGCCAGAAGTTGGTAACCAGCGACGGGATCAGCAGCAGTGCCGCGGCCTGTGCTGGCGGCATCGTTACCGCCAGCAGCCCCATCGCCACGGTCGGCAGCCCCATGCCGACGACGCCCTTGACGAAGCCGGCGGCGAGGAACACGGCGCCGATCCAGGCGAGGATGCCGGCGCTCAGCATGATCGTATCTTCAGGGCCGGATCAGTCATGCAGCAGCATATCGGTTGCGTCGGCATCCGGGCTGGCGGCCTTTGCCGGCGCCGCATCGCGGCTGGTGGATACGACCGTCGCCGCGCATCCCCGCAGGCCTGATCCCGCTCGCGCCATGGCAAGGCCGGCCACGGCAATGGCCAGCACGATCGCCGTGCTTTCAAGAATGCCGAGCCGCCCTGATGTTCGTTCGTTCATCGCAATTCTCCTTCGAAACTGTTTGACGAAAATCCTGGCCGATCACAATGTGGAAGTTGCGCTGCCAGCCTTCGGCCACGACGAAGGCTGGTTGGCCGACCGCCTTCCCGGCGCTGAATATTCGCAGGAGCAAGAGAATGCGCTTCGATCTGGTCGATCTCCGCCTGTTCCTGCTGGTGGCCGAACGCGGCAGCATCACCCATGGCGCCGAGCTTGCCGGACTGGCCCTGGCGTCGGCCAGCGCCCGCATCAAGGGCATGGAGGAGCGGCTCGGCGCGCCGCTGCTGGAGCGCCGGCGCCGTGGGGTGGTGCCGACGGCGGCCGGACAGGCGCTGCTGCATCATGCGCGCGCGGTGCAGAACCAGATCGAAGCGATGACCGGCGACCTCGCCGCCTATGCCACCGGCCTGCGCGCCCGCGTCCGGCTGATGGCCAACACCGCCGCCACAGCCGAGTTGCTGCGCGAGATCCTGCCCACCTTCCTTGTCGCGCATCCCGGCATCGACATCGAGCTCGACGAGCGCCCCAGCCATGAGATCGCGCAAGCCGTGGCCAGTGGTGCGGCCGATCTCGGCATCGCCGCCACCTGGGCCGGCCTTGCGCACCTCGAGCAGAAACCGTTCTTCATCGACCGGCTGGTGGTGATCGCCGCGCGAAACCGGCCCGGCCTTGAAGGCCGCACCGTCAACCTCACTGAGCTTCTCGGCGAATCTTTCGTCGGCCTCAGCACCGGCCATGCGCTGCAGGAGCACATCGCCCGCCAGGCGGCCCGCCTTGGCGGCCATCTGCATGTCCGCATCCGCGTTCCCGGCCTCGACAATGTCTGCCGGCTGGTCGCGCAAGGTGCCGGCATCGCCATCGTGCCGGAAAGTGCCGCGCGCCGCTCGGCACGCTCGCTGCGACGCCTTCGGCTGACCGACGACTGGGCGACGCGCCAGCTCAATCTCTGCGCCCGCCGCTTCGACGATTTGACGCCGCAGGCAAAATTGCTGGCGGCAGCGCTGGCGTGAGCCGGACAGCGAGCACCTATCCCCATCAGCGCTGAATCATTGCCTTGCTTTTCAAATATTCGTGACGTAGCTTGTTTGCACATTGGCAAAAAAATCGCCAAACTTTTTTCCTTTTGTGAAAGACGGGGACTTTGCGGGAACATCTCGATCTGACCGATCGGCGGCTGGTCAAACAGCTGTCGCAGGACGCCCAGCCGGGCATCAACCGGATCGCCGAGATATTGGCGATTTCGGTGCCGACGGTGCGCTCGCGGCTGCGCAACCTGCTCGACCGCAACCTGCTCAAGATCGTCGGGCTGCTGAACCTGACCGAGCGCCCCGAGCTGATCTCCGCCATTGTCGGCATCAATGCCCAAGGGCGCGGCCGGGCCCGCGAACTGGCGCAGCGCATTGCCGAACTGCCCTTCGTCAACTCGGCCTCGGTGGTCACCGGGCGCTTCGATATCATCGTCGACGTGACGGTGGCCGGTGACGTCGCCGATCTCTACCGCGTCACCAGCGAGCTGATCCCCGGCGCCGGCGAGCCAGGCGAAGTCGTGCGCAGCGAGACATTCGTCGTCATGGCGTCCTGCAACAAATGGGTCAGCCTGCCGGAAGGCTGCTGGTCGGACGACCGCAAGGAGCCGGCATGAAGATCGCGGTTCTCGGCGGCCTCGGCTTGCAAGGCCGGGCGGCAATCACCGACCTCGTCGCCAGCGACGGCGTCGAGGAAATCGTCTGCGTCGATACCGCAGCGGACGGCCCGGCCCGGCTTGCCGGCCTGACCGATCTTGCCCGCGTGCGCTTCGTGGTGCCTGAGGGCGCGATCGGCCAGGCCCTGGCCACTGTGCTTGATGATGTCGACGCCGTCATCGACCTGTTGCCGCAGCCGCTGATGCGCGAGGCGGTAAAGGCCGCGATTGCCACGCGCACGCCGCTGGTCACCACCAATTACGCCAAGTCGATCGCCGACCTGGCGCCGGCCGCCGAACAGGCCGGTGTCTCGATTATGACCGAATGCGGGCTCGACCCCGGCATCGACCTCGTGCTCTACGCGCGCGCCGCCAGGCAGTTCGACTCGATTTCTTCGATCGATTCCTATTGCGGCGGCATCCCCGAGCCGAAGGCGATGGCCAAGCCGCTGTGCTACAAGGTGAGCTGGAATTTCGACATGGTCCTGGTCAGCCAGAACCGCGACAGCGTGATGATCGAGGACGGGAACCGTGTCGCGGTGCCTGCCGGCCAGCAGCACGACAATCCGTTCATCCATGAAATCGAGGTTGCCGGTCTCGGCAGGCTCGAAGCCTTCCCCAATGGCGACGCGCTGCACTATGTCGAGATGCTGGACGCCGCAAAAGGGCTGCGCCGCTCCGGCCGCTACACACTGCGCTGGCCGGGATGGTCGGCCTTCTGGGCGCCGTTGAAGGAACTCGGTTTCCTCTCTGAGGACAAGGTGCCCGGCACCTCCAACAGCCCGCGCGAATTCCTTGGCCGGCTGCTCGGCCCGCAATTGCAATACGGCCCCGGCGAAAAGGATCTTTGCGTGATGCGCAATGTCTTTTCCGGCCTCGAAGGCGGCCGCGCCAAGACGGTGACGTCGGACCTGATCATCGAACGCGATCTCGTTTCCGGCCTGTTCGGCATGAGCCTCGGCGTCGGCTATCCCGCCAGCATCGTGGCGCAGATGCTGGCGAGGGGCGAGATCACCAGACCCGGCTTTTTGAACCCGCTGCTGGATGTGCCCGACATCAGGTTCTTCGATGAATTGGCCAGGCGTGGCATCACGGTTTCCGAGACGGTGGCACGGGACTGAGGCGAAAGATTTTCGAACGGTGGCTGCCGCCGGCAACGGCGCTGCCGCTCAAAAAGGAGCCCAAGGAGAACCGCGGGCACACATTAACGACAACAGGGAGGAATACCGAAATGAAGATTGCCAGACTTTTCATCGCCGGAAGACTTTTCATCGCCGGGCTTGCGCTCGCCGGGCTCACCGCTGCGGCCAGTGCGGGTACGCTCGACGACATCACCAAGCGCGGCGAATTGCGCGTCGCCGTGCAGACCCAGGGACCGCCCTTCTCGCTGGTCGGCGCCAATGGCGAACGCACCGGCAGTTCGGTCGAACTGGCCGAACTGATGGCCAAGGAAATGGGAGTGAAAATCACCTTCCTCGACTTCGACTGGGATGGTTTGATCCCGGCGCTGCTGTCGGGCAAGGCCGACCTGCTGGTCGCCGACATGACACCGACGCTGGCGCGCGGCATGAAGGTCGCCTTCACCACGCCTTACATGTACACGGGCAGCACCGTCTTCACCAAGGCCGACAGCAAGTTCAAGACCACCGAGGACTGCAAAGCCAAGGGCACCAAGATCGCCGTGCTGCTCGGCGCCACCGGCGAGAAGGAAGCCAAGAAAGCCTTCCCCGATGCCGACATCAAGAGCTACAAGGGTGGCGGTCCGCTGCTGCTCGACGCCGTCAACAACGGCCAGGCCGACTGCGGCGTCAACGACGTCTCGGCGGTCAAAGGCCAGTCGACCGCCTATCCGGCCGGCACCTTCACCATCATGCCGGACCTTCTGTCGAAGGAGCCGCTTGCCTTCGCCACCCGCTATGATGAGCCGGACCTGTTGATCTGGATGAACCTGTTCCTCAACCAGGTCACTATCGACGGCCGCCTGCAGAAGAACCTCGACTACTGGGTCAATTCCGACGCCTGGAAGAAGGATCACTAAGCAGCGATAAATCCAGGCGGTTTCGCGCGCATCTTAAACGCCGCGAAGCCGCCCGGAATTTCGTTTCATCTGTCGTTTCCTGCGCTCTGGGGATTTCACCCAACGATGCTCGAAAATTTCAGTTTCCGCACCATCGTCGAATACCTGCCGTTGTTCGGACAGGGCCTGGTCACGACCGTTTGGCTGTCGGCGCTGTCCTTTGTCGGCGCGCTCATCGTCGGCATCGTGCTGTGCGCCATGAATCTGCAGCGCGGCTGGCTGTTTCGCGCCCCAGCCAAGGCCTATATCGATGCGGTGCGTGCCACGCCCTTGCTGGCGCAGCTCTATTTTCTTTATTTCGGCCTGCCCCGGCTCGGCTTCGTTCTGCCGGAACTCGTCGTCGGCATCCTCGCGTTGTCGCTGAACAGCGGCGCCTATATCGCTGAAATCATTCGCGCCGGCATCCTGTCGATCCCGCGCGGCCAGGTCGAGGCCAGCGTCGCTTCGGGCATGACCTATGTCCAGCGCATGCGCCTTGTCGTCCTGCCGCAAGCCTTCAAGGTGACGATCCCGCCGCTGCTCGGCCAAGCGATCGTGCTGGTCAAGGATTCCGCCCTTCTGTCGCTGATCTCTGTTTCGGAACTGACACGCGCCGGTCAATTGCTCGCCTCCGACCGCTTCATGCCGGCGGAAGGCTTCCTCACCATCGCCGCCTTCTATCTGCTGCTCTATTACGGCCTGAAAGGGCTGGCTGGGCTCTCCAGCCGCTGGCTCGGCACAGCGGGGGCGCGGACATGATCTGGCAACAACTGCAAAGCCTCGCCGGCTCCTATCCACTGGCCCTGCGCGGCCTCGGCATGACCGTGTTGCTGTCGCTGATCAGCCTGGTGCTCGGCACGCTGCTCGGCTTCGGCCTCGGCATCCTGCGCACCGGCGGCAACCGTCTGATCTCGGGCTTGATCGGCGCCTGGGTCGACCTGATCCGCGGCACGCCGTTCCTGGTGCAGATCTTCCTGATCTTCTTCATCCTGCCGGAGTTCGGCATCGAGCTCGACGCCTTCACCGCCGGCATCATCGCGCTGACCAATCTGGCTGCCTGCTTCATCTGCGAGATCGTCGTCGCCGGCATCCGCTCGGTACCGACCGGCCAGGTCGAGGCGGCACTGGCGTCCGGCCTGTCGCGCTGGCAGCGCATGCGCCAGGTGGTGCTGCCGCAGGCCATGCGCATCGTGCTGCCGCCGCTGGTCGGGCAATATGTGCTGCTGATCAAGGATTCTTCCGTCGTCTCGGCCATCGGCCTCACCGACCTCACCCGCGTCGGCTGGCTGGTGGTGCAGCGTGTGCCCAACGGCCTGCTGGTCTTCTTCCTTGTCGGCGCCGGCTATTTCATCGTCTGCTATCCGCTGATCATGCTGGCCCGCCGGCTGGAGCAGCGCATGGGCGCGGCGCATGGCGAGGTGCAGTTGTGACTTCCAACCTCAAAGGTCCAGAAAACATGACCAAAACGGGCCTTGCCAAAACCGGCATGATCGACTTTCGCGGCGTCAACAAATGGTTCGGCTCGCTCAACGTGCTCAAGGACATCACGCTCAGCGTCGAACCGCGCGAAGTGGTCGTCGTCTGCGGCCCGAGCGGCTCGGGCAAAAGCACTCTGATCCGCTGCGTCAACGGCCTGGAGGCGATCAAGGACGGCGACCTCGTCGTCGACGGCCAGCGGCTCGGCGATCCCGCCACCAACATGACGCAACTGCGCACCGAGATCGGCTTCGTCTTCCAGTCGTTCAACCTCTATCCGCACAAGACGGCACTCGAAAACGTCACGCTCGCCCCAATCCATGTCCGCAAGATCCCGCGCGCCGAGGCTGAAAAAGCAGGCCGCGAATTGCTGGCCAAGGTTGGCCTCGCCGACAAGGTCAATGCCTATCCCGCACAGCTCTCCGGCGGCCAGCAGCAGCGCGTGGCGATCGCGCGTTGCCTCGGCATGCGGCCCAAGATCATGCTGTTCGACGAGCCGACCTCGGCGCTCGACCCCGAGATGATCTCCGAAGTGCTCGACGTCATGGTGGCGGTCGCCGAGGAAGGCATGACCATGATGGTGGTGACGCACGAGATGGGCTTTGCCCGCAAGGTCGCCCAGCGCGTGGTGTTCATGGACGCCGGCGCCATCGTCGAAAGCGGCACGCCCGACGAGTTCTTCTCACACCCCAAGACCGACCGCAGCCGCGCTTTCCTGAGCAAGATTCTGCGGCACTAAAGGCGGGCGGTCAGGTCGCCTCTTCCGCGCTGCCGCCAATCGCAAACGCTGCCGGGCCGCCGCGCCGCCTGAGCAGCGCGATGGCGAGGAAGGCGATGACGCCGCTCGCGGCGACGACCACCAGCACCCACAGGGAATTGGCGACCGATGTCCGCGCCATCATGAAGGCGAGCGCGAACGGCGCGAAGGCCGAGGTGAACTGACGGGCGGCGCTCGCCCATCCCAGCCGCGCGCCATAGCCTTCGCGGCCGAAGAGTTCGAGCGGCAAGGTGCCGCCGACGATGCTGGTGAGGCCGGAGCCGAGGCCGAACAGGAATACGAACACGAAGGCGCCGGGCAGCCATGGCGTGGTCAGCAACAGCGCACACAGCCCGGCCGTGAGCAGTGACGCGGCAATGACGGCAAGGTGCGTCTGCTGCAGCCGCCCGCCAAACAGCATGTTGATCAACCGGCTAGCGACCTGCGCCGGCCCGAACAGGGTCGAGACGAAGAGGCCTGCGGTGCCGAGCCCAAGGGCCGCCGTCAGCGGCACCATGTGGATGAGGATCGCCGACAGCACGAAGCCTTCGGTGGCGAACCCCGCCAGCATCAGCAGGAATGCGGCCCGGCCGCGCCGCGCATCGAGCGGCATTCCCGCTTCATGGGGGGCGGAACCGCGCTCATGCGGCGTGACCGTTGCGTGGCGACGCGACAGGCGCATCAGCCAGGCGTGGATCGGCAGGCATAGGCCGAGATTGAGAGCGGCGAACAAAAGGTAGACCTCGCGCCATGTGAGATGCGCATGCAGCGCCGAGGTCAGCGGCCAGAACAGGGTAGAGGCAAACCCGGCGATCAGCGTCAGATGGGTGATGCTGCGTTGCGGCCGGGGAACCCCGACCTGCACGATCGCCACGAAGGCAGCGCTGTAGAGGACGAAGCTGGAGGCCAGTTCCATCGCCAGCAATCCCAGAACGAAGCTCACGCGGCCGGGTGCGACGGCGCACAGCGCCAGCGCCACAGCCGCCGCGACCGAGCCGACGGTCATGATGCGGCCGGCGCCGAAGCGGTCGGCCCACCGCCCGGCAGTCGGCGCGAACAGGCTGCCGGCAAACAGCGAGGCCGACAGGGCTGCGAATACCCAGCCTTCCGTGAGCCCGAACTCGCGTGCCATTGCCGGCGCCAGGATCGAGAAGCTGTAATAGAGCGTGCCGTAGCCGATGATCTGGGTCAGCCCAAGCGCCCAGATCGCCTTGCGCAGGACGGATCGTTCAGGCATCGACGCCGGCCGCCATATTCTCTCGCGTCTCGGTGGCCGGCGCGGTTGCGCAGCCGCAACCCGACGCGCCCGTTGCCTTGGCGTCCGCATCCCTGACGCAGCAGGCATCGACAGCGGCGGGAGCAGGCC
>NZ_RZRO01000104.1:0-23062 GCF_003997975.1 Mesorhizobium sp. M7A.F.Ca.US.005.03.1.1 | reverse complement strand
ATCTATGCGGGCCTGTTCGGTCCGGCGGTCGCGGCGGCCAAGGCCGCCTATGCCGCGCCGCCGTCTCCGTCACGGCGAGCCGGGCCGGGCAGTGTCTATGCTGGCCGGTACGCCAACGACTTCATCGGCGACGCGATTGTGTCGAAAGCGGGAGACGACCTTGTACTCAAGGTAGGCCCGGCCGCCGGCCGGTCCTATTCATTGAGGCATTTCGACGGTGATCTTTTCCTGACCTTCCCCGACGCGGAGACGCCGGACAGCCCCTCGGGTGTAAGTTTCGTGGTCGGCGCTGACGGCAAGGCGTCGGCCATGACTGTAGGTTTTCTCGACGACAATCATCTCGGCACGCTGCAACGTGTGGGGGACTGACTTCCAAATCGACCGGTCCCGCCGGGAGTCAGGATGCCGGGCCGTATCGGAGCAGTTTGAAGCAATCGCCGTTGCCCGATTTCGTCTGTGCCAGCGAGGGCTTCGATCTGTCGATCCATTCCTGATGTGACCTCGCGTCGGCTTCGATCGCCTCGACCGGTGCAAGACTGACAAAGCTGCGTCCGTGGCTGAGAAGCCAGCACGCACGGCCGAGAAATCGCCTGCTGCGCTGGCGCAAGAGGTCGGCATCGTAGAAGATGTCGAGCACCTCGTGCTTGATCTTGCGCTCGGTTTCAGGATTGGCGATCGCAACCTCGATCGGCTCGCCGCCGATCGCATCCTGCAGGTCCTTGTAGTCGAGGGTGAGTTGGGTGATGGCATATTTGATCTCGCTCTCGTCGCGCACGATGTCGAACCATAGCGTCGGATCGAGCTGGTTGACGACGAACGACGACTCGAAATCGCGCGACAGGTTGAGGATGTCGAAGTCCCGGATGTCGACGTCGCGCTCAACCAGCAGGATTTCGCGGATCTGCTTGCCAAGCTCCGCTCCCTGCGCGCCGATGGCGGCGTTGGTTCCACCAAGTTCGGGACTAACGTAGGCCCCGCCGTCATCCAGCAGCGCGTCGAATTCGCCAAGTGACTCGACGAGGGGAGCGCCGCGAGCGATGCGCGCCGCCAGCTTGGCCAGAACCTGCTGGAGATCCGTTTCGCGTCTGCGCTGGTCCTGGTAATTCTGCTGGAAAAAGAAGATGAACAGCGACACCCCGATGCCGATCAGGATCACGCCCAACTGCGAGAAGATGTTACGGTAGTATTCCAGCAGCTTTTCGCGATGACGCACGTCGTCGCGCACACTGTGGGCGACGCGCAGATTGACGATCAGCGACAGGATGAGCAGCCCAGTACCGACGAGGATGAGGCCGCCGATGAGCAGGTAACCATGGCCTGTGCTGAAATCCATTCGTTTTCCCTGAAGCCCAGACTGCGCAGAATAGTGCCATTTTGGCTAAATACCTACGGATTTGCGGGCGGTGGATTTGATGGCGGCGACCACCCCAGAAGGTTGACCCGCCTGGCCATCCGGCCGATAGCTCCGCCAGAAACTGCCCCGAGAACCCTGATGACTTCAGACACGAACCTCCACGATGCACGCTCCGCCGATCCTGACACCGCCTGGCAGGCGGACGTCCGCGCCGGGGTGCGCCACGTCCGCGACCTTGACCGCCTCCCGCTGTCGTCAGCCGAGCGCGCAGCCGCCCAGGCCGCGGCGGCGAACCATAAGGTGCGCGCGCCCAAAGCCTATCTCGACCTGATCGACTGGAACGACCCGGCTGATCCGATCCGGGCGCAGGTCATCCCCTCTCCGCAAGAACTGGAGGAAGCGGAAGGCGAACTCGACGATCCGATCGCCGACCATGACTTCAGCCCGGTGCCGCGCTTGACGCATCGCCATGCCGACCGGGTGCTGCTGTTCCCGACCTATCAATGCGCGGTCTATTGCCGGTTCTGCTTCCGCAAGGAATCTCTGACCTCGATCGGCAGGGGCTATACGCGCGAGGCGCTGGAGCCGGCGCTGGCCTATATCGCCAAGCATCCCGAAATCCGCGAGGTGATCCTGACCGGCGGCGATCCGCTGTCGCTGCCCGACAAGGCGCTGGCCGAAATCCGCGCGCGCATCGAAGGGATCGCGCATGTGCGGCTGCTGCGCCTCCACACGCGCGTTCCGGTGGCGCTGCCGTCGCGCATCACGCCGGGGCTGGTTGCGGCCCTGCAGGGCCGGCTGATGGTCACCATCGTCACCCATTTCAACCACGCGCGGGAAATCACTCAGGCCACGGAAACCGCCTGCCGCACGCTGCGGCAAGCCGGCTTCGTGCTGCTCAACCAGAGCGTTCTGCTCAAAGGCGTCAACGACAGCGTCGAGGCGCTGGAGGAGCTCTGCCGCGAGCTGATGTATCGCCTCGGCGTCAAACCCTATTACCTGCACCATGGCGACCTCGCGCGCGGCATGGCGCACCGGCGCACGACGATTGCGCAGGGGCAGGCGCTGACCGAAGCGCTGCGCGCGCGACTTTCGGGCATCTGCAACCCCGTCTATGTGCTCGACCTGCCGGAAGGCGGCGGCAAGGTGCCGATCGGGCCTTGCCATGTCGAGGGACGGGACGGCGAGAACTGGCGGCTGCGCGGGCTGGATGGCGAGGTGAGGGCGTATACGGAGATCGTTGGCGAATAGGACTGCGCGCTAACCCCTGTCTTTCTCGACAAACGCCAGCACCACCACGCGCGGGGCAACGCAGTAGGCGAGCCTGGCCTTGCGGCCTGTCTTCGTCGTCGCGCAGCCTGCGTTCAGGTCGACGGTGATGTCCTCATAGCCCAGCACCTCGCGATCGAGCGGATAGACGGCCTTGTAGACGGCTTCCTTGGCGGCAAAAAGGATGCGGCCGGCAAGATGCCGGTCGGCTGCGTCGGTGCGGTCCGCGGGTGTTGTCACGAGCGCCAAAATGTCATCCGGGAGAGGCTGCGCGGGCTCGACGTCGATGCCGAGCGAGGCGATATCGCCAACCGGTGCAACCGCCGCTACCGCCATGTCGTCGTCGTGCGCGAGCGAACCCATTATTCCCTCGGGCCAGACCGGCGCGCCGGACGGCATGCGCAGGATGGCGACGTCGCCGACGCCAAGCTCCGCCAGCAGTCCGTGCGCGATCCAGCGGGCCGCGCCGCTGGATCGCCGCATGCCAGGCTGGCGCGCGGGGATGGAATGCGCTTCCCCAGGCAGCAGATGGGCTTCATCGCCTTCGCGGATCAGGCGGCATCCGATCCGGACACCGCTCGGCGCGATCGCGGCCATAGCCTCCAGCAGGGTCGTTTCCTCCGATGAATTCGCAGCGGGCGGCGTCAACGATCGACCATCGGCAGGACGGCGATCATTTCTCCGTCCTCGTCGATGCCTTGTTCCACGAAGCCGGCGCCGCGATAGAGGTGGCGCGCGGCCTCGTTCTCGGGCTCGTAGCAGATCGAAACCTCCCTGATATGGTCGAGATTACCGATCTCGTCGAGCAAGGCGCGCAATGCGGCCTTGCCATAGCCTTTGCCCTGGTGGGCGCGGTCGATCATGAAGCGGTAGACCAGCGCCTCGTTGTCCGACGCATCGTACATCAGGAAACCGACGACACGGGTCCCGGCCATGATGGCGCGCGGCCGCGCGTCTTCATCGGTTTCGGCTTCTTCGAGGGACTCCGAATTGCCGGCGACGAAATCCCTCTGCTCCGGAGCCAGTTCCAGGGCCGCGACCAGGGCGCGGTTGGCCCTGGTCACGGCAACGAGACGGGTGTCCTCGGTGTTCAAGCCGATGCCTTGGCCGAGGACTCGGTGATCGGCTCGACGAAGCGATGCAGCTTGGCCGGGTTGCCGCGCCATATGGAGTTGGGCTCCAGCTCTTCGCCCTTCATGACGAAGGAGTCGACATCGACCACCGAGCCTTCGCCCATGACGACGCCGTAGTGGACAAAGGCGGAGGGTCCGAGCGTGCAGCCCTTGCCGATGCGGATGAAGTCGGACTTGAAGGCGCCTTCCTCCAGCGAATGGGCCTGGATGACGCAGCCCTCGTTGAGGGTGGCGTCGTCGCCGATCTCCACCAGCGAGCGTTCGGTCAGATTGCTGCCGCCGTCATAGACACGGCTGCCGATCCTGACGCCCAGCATGCGCAGGATCATCGGCCGGAATGGCGTGCCGGCGAACAGCCGCACGATCGGCGAATCCGCCAGCTTCCAGTGGCGTTCATGACGCCAGAACGCCACGTCATAGATCGTCGTCATCTGCGGCTTCAGCCTGCCGAAACCAAGACTTGCCCGTTCCACGAAGATGTAGAAGGGAATGGTGATCGCCGAGGTCAGGAGCACGGCGACGAACAGTGCGACTTCAGCCCATTCGGTATAGTAGTTCAGCGCCCGGTCCCAGATCGCCAGCGTGGCGAACAGCATGACCCATTGCGTTGCCACGAACAGCAGGATCGTCACCAGATTGTGGCGGTTCTTCAACGGGATGCGCCGGCGCCGGTCGTCCTCGTCGATGCCGGCGATGAGTTCCTTGTCGCGGTTCACCATGCGCGGGATTTCAAAGGCAGGCGAACCCAGAAGCCCGACATTCTCGCGCAGCGGCCCGTCGATGGGGATCATCACCTTGGTGCCGAGCAGGACGTTGTCGCCGGTGCGGCCGTCCGGCGGATAGTAGATGTTGTTGCCGAGATAATTGCGCTCGCCGATTCTCGTCGGCTCGAGCCTGAAGGCGGCGGCGGATTTGTGCATGTTGATCATGAACAGCCCGTCCGACACCATGGTCTCGGTGCCGATCTCGCACAGAAGCGGGTTTTCGTGCTGCTGGTTGGAGCCGAAATTGGAGCCGGTCTGCACCACCTTGTTGAGGTTCCAGCCGATCGCTCGCATGTAGTGCACGATGGCAGAGCTGTCGCCGGCCAGCAGGCCGAGCACGCGCGAGTTGCTGGAGAATTCAGCGACGGTCTGCAGCCAGTAGCGGAAGCCGTACAGCGTGTAGGTGCGGCCTGGCTTCAACAGCAGGCTGACCAGGCGCGGCACCAGCGTCGCCGCCAGGAAGGATGCGGCCATGTAGCCGAACAGCGTCACCGTGGTGCCGATCGCGACGACGCCGATGGTTTCCTGGTAGTCGTCGCCGACATTTTCCCAATAGCTGTGGAACAAGAGCGGCAAGGGGGTGACGATGGCAAACAGGCCGATCAGCTGAACCGCTTCGAACAGGAAGCGCCGGATGTTGGACGGATCGACATTGCGCACCTTGCAATAGTCGGCCGTGGTCGGCACGGCCGGCGAGCCATGCCAGCGTTCGCCGTCGGGGATGCTTTGGCCGCGGTGCAGCGAGGACGAATGGCCGAGCTGGGCGCCGTCGCCGATCCTGGTGTCGATGTCGAGCGTCGAACCGACGCCGACAAAGGCATCGCGGCCGATGGTCAGCGGCCCGGTGTGGATGTAGCCGGACTGCGCCCGGAAACCGAGGATCATCGATTCCTTGCGCAGGATGGTGTTGGCGCCGATCGAGATGAGATCGGTGCAGACGGGCACGGATTTCGATTCGATGACGGCGTTCTTGCCGAGCCTGGTGCCGAGAAGCTGCAGGTAGATGCTGTAGAGCGGGCTGCCGCGGAACAGCACGACGGGCGCGGTGCGGATCAACGTCTTGACCACCCAGAAGCGGAAGTAACGCACGCCCCAGATGGGAAACGCCTCCGCCTTCCAGCGGCCGACCAGCACCCATTTGGCGAGGACGGCAAAACCCGACATGCCGAAGAACACGGCGGCCGAAAGCGCCACGCACCTGATGTAGAGCTGCAGCGGATCGTCGAGCGCGTCGTACATCCAGTTGAGGCCGCCATTGATCGCCCACAGGGCGCCATAGCTGTAGAGCCCGTAGAACATCAGCTGTGCGGCGCCGCAGGTCCAATAGGCAAGATTGGAGGCCCGCCGCGTGAGGACGGGCTCGTTGGTGGCCGTCGTCATCTCGTCCGCTACGCCCAGATGCAGCGCCAGCCGCGCCACGGTCGGGTGGAGGTAGATGTCGCGCATCGACGCCGTCGCCCATTCCTTCCTGGTGCGCACACGGGCGCAGAAATGCGCCATCAGCAGCGAGTTGGCGCCGAGATCGTCGAAGAAATTGTCCTCGACGGACACTTCGTCGAATTTCAGCACCGCGGCCAGCGCGTCGGCCAGGAAACGCTCGTCGTCATTGCTGGGCGCGACCATGGCGCGATCGCCCGAAAGCCGCACGCTTGTCGGCTTCGGCAGCTGGCGCAAATCCACCTTGTTGGAAACGGTCATCGGGATCGCCGGCAGCTCCTCCAGATAGGAGGGCACCATGTAGTCCGGCAGCCGCCGCTTCATCGTCCTGGCGAGGTCCGCGCGCGAGATCGCCGTCTGGCCGGCCTTGGCTGCGAAATAGGCGACGAGTTCGACGCGGCCGGGCTCGATCTCCCAGATAGTGACGGCGGCTTGCGCGATCTCGGGCTGGTCGAGCAGCACCGCCTCGATCTCGCCGAGCTCGATGCGGTAGCCGCGGATCTTCACCTGGGTGTCGATGCGGCCGTTATATTCGATCTCGCTTTGGTCGTTGATGCGGCCAAGGTCGCCGGTGCGGTAGATGCGCTTGGACGGGTTGTTCGGCAGGCCGACGAAATCGGCGATGAATTTCTGTTCGGTCAGGTCGGGCCGGTTGAGATAGCCGACCGCGAGCCCGATGCCGGCAATGCCGATCTCGCCCAGTTCGCCCGGTTCGGCGAGCTGCGGCAGCGAAGCGTCGAGGATGACGATCGAGTAGGTCGGCAGCGGCGCGCCGATGGTGACGGGACTGTCCGGCGTCAGCGCGCCCATGGTGGCGGTGACGGTCGCCTCGGTCGGGCCATAGGTGTTCAGGATCTGCCGCCCCGGCTTCGACCAGCGCACCACCAGATTGTGCGGACAGGCCTCGCCGCCGACCAGCAGCGTGCGCAGGCTGGGCACATCCGATGTCATCGACGACAGCAGCGTCGGGCTGCAGGCGATGCAGGTGATGTCATGGAGCCGCAGGAAATCGGCGAGTTCCTCGCCCACCAGCGGCATCTGGCCGGGTGCCGGCACCACGGTTGCGCCGGCGACGAACGGCACCCAGATCTCTTCGGAGGAAAAGTCGAAGGCGATCGTCATGCCCTGGTAGACGCGGTCGCCCGGCCGGTAGCCGTAGGAGGCGGCGGCGACGCGGATGAAATTGACGAAACTCTGGTGCTTGATGACGACGCCCTTGGGCTTGCCGGTGGTGCCCGACGTGTAGAGGATGTAGCAGGTGTCGTCCGCTGAAGCGGCCTTCGCATGCGGCTTCAGCGGCGCGTCGGACTGTTTGGTGATTTCGGTGGCAGTGCTGTCGATCAGCAGGTGCGGAACCGGCAGTTGGCCGGCGCGCGACGCATAGGCGGCGATGGTGACGATCAGGCTGACGCCGGCGTCTTCGATGATGAGCGCCATCCGCTCCTCGGGAAAGGCGGTCGCCAGCGGCACGAAGGCAGCGCCCGCCTTCATCACGGCGAGCAGCGCGACATAGGTCTCCGCCGAGCGGTCGAGGATGAGCCCGATGCGGTCGCCCGGCTTCACGCCGCGCTTGACCAGCAGGCGGGCGAACTGGTTGGCCCGCCTGTCCAGTTCACGATAGGTCCAGACACGCCCATCGGAGATCACCGCCGGCAGCGCTGCGAACATTTCGGCGAGCTGTTCGAAGACCGTGTCGAGCCGCTCGCCGGGCAGGCCATGGCGGGCAAAGTCGGCGCCCGTCAGGATTTGCCCGCGCCTGGCTGTCGCGGGAGCCGTTCTTACCAGCGCAGCGACACCTGCCGGGCCGCTTTCCAGCCCCGATCGTTCCGCGTCCAGTTCGGCGACATCGACACCGTGATCCATTTCCATACTTTCCCGTCCAGGCCGGGCATTGCCCGGCACGGCCATTTTTCCAGTTGTTGTGGGATGCTTATGCCATCCGATCTTTTCGGCAGTTTTTCCGAACTGTTGAATATTGTTTCTGAACTGTGTCTGGGCGGGGTTTTGAGCCTCCCTTGGCGGCTGCGCCCGGCGGCAACGCCGGCGCGCGCGCCAGCGTTTTTCTGGAACCAGCCTTGAGGCCCCGCATTCTATGAGCAGGGACTGAAGGAGCGTGTCGTGAAAGCGGTTTTGGGACTGGTCTGCGGCTTCGTGCTGACCCTTGCGGTCTTCGGCAGCGGACTGGGCTTCGCCGCCTGGCTGCTTGCCGCAAAGCCGCCGCGCCAGGCAACGGCCACCGTCAGCGTGGCGGAGCTGTGGACCAAGAAGGCGCGGCCGGTGAACAAAGCCGGGCAGGGCCTCGAACGCCTGCCGGCCGCCCAGCCGGCGCCGCCCGACATCCCCGCCAAACCGCAGGAAACACCGCCCGACCCGACGGTCACCGGCGCCATCGCGCCCAAGGCGGCGGAATTGCCGTCTCCGCATCTCGCCTGGTGCGCCAGCCGCTATCGCTCCTACCATCCGGACGACAACAGCTATCTTTCCTACAGCGGGCAGCTGCGCCCCTGCATCTCGCCCTATCTCGAAGCCGCCGGTCAGGCCGGCCAGCCGGCCGCCGGCGATGGCGGGGAAAACGGCGCTGGCCTTGGCGTCTACCTTGCCGACGATGACGGCGAAGCGCTTTCGGCCGACCATGTCGATTCCTGCTTCAGCCGTTACCGCTCCTACCGCCCGGAAGACAACTCCTACCAGCCCTATTCCGGCGGCCCGAGACGGCAATGCCAGTAGCCCCCGCGCGCCGCCGGCATGGCGATCCGATCGCGTGGATTTTCCGGAGCGTCCGCATTGTCGCGGCGTTCAACCCTGACCCCAAGGAGGACTGACCATGAGCGACGACCGGGACGACAGAATTCGTGAGCGCGCCTACCAGATCTGGGAACGGGAAGGCCGCATGCAGGGCGACCCCGAGCGGCACTGGCACCAGGCCGAGGCCGAGATCGACCGCGAGGGAGCCCTGCCGCTGACGGCGGGCGACGCGCTGCCTGAAACCGGCGAGATCGCCAGCTCCGACGTGCTGGAGGTCGAGGCGCTGGCGGTGCGCACCGGCATCTCCGGCGACGAGGCACAGGAACTGCTCGACCGCCTGGGCAACGACCGCGCCGCGGTCGAGCAAGCCGCGCGCAGCCTGAAGGCCAAAGGGCGGCGAAACCCCGATGAGGGACTGGCGAAATAGTCGGAAGACGAAAAATGCCGGCTAGGCTGCGACGGCTGATCGGCACGAAAAGCCCGCGCCTCTGGCGGAGGACGCGGGCCGATCGGAGGGCCGATCTTCGGCAGGCGATGGAGGGCACCACCTGCCGCATCCACTAACAATTAGCTTTGGCTAATGTTCCGTCAAGTTGGATCTGAATTTGCTGCGTTGGAATGTCCCCTCCGCCGCAATTGCGCCGCTGGCCTTGGTGGCCGCCGGCAGGCAGCTTGCGTCGATGGATAGGAATTTTTTCTTGACGGGGTGAGGGCAGCTATGCTACATTTTTGCCTATGGTGCTGATTTGCGCCAGTGACCCGCCACCCAGGCGGGTTTTTGCGTTTTGGCCGGCGCTCGCCGAATTTCGACGTTGCCAGAAAGCGCCGACGCCAAAGCTGCCAATCTCCCCACTTGTGGGGGAGATGGCCGGCAGGCCAGAGGGGGCGCCGTAGAGTGCCGCCTTCGAACGGGTGGATCATTTGGATCGGAACGGCGTTGAGCCCTGACACAACCGGGGAATGAGCATGGCGACGAGGCGCAGGCGCTGGTCGGCAGGCCGGGCCGCCCGGCAAGCGGAAACCTTGATCAGGGCCAATCCTAGCCAGGGAGAGCGAGATGATCCGAAAACTCAAGGACGGCAAATACCGGCTGTATTCGCGGAAGAAGGACGACAAGACCGGCAAGCGGCGCAACCTCGGAACGTTCGATACGCGCGAGGCGGCGGAGAAGCACGAGAAGGAGGTGCAGTATTTCAAGCGGCATTGAGAGGCGGCCTCTGGCTGTCGCGATGGTGACTCACCAAACGCCAATGCGGCCGGCGCTGAATACAGCCGTCACCCGCAAGATGTCTACGCCACGCGTGGTTGAGCTGGCCTGACCACGGTGGCGAGGACGATGCCGGCGACGATGAAGGCCGCGCCGACCAGATCGTAATCGTGCAAGCCCTCGCCGAGCAGCAGATAGGCGAGCACGGCGACGAACACCGTCTGCAGGTAGAGCAGCATGCTTGCCCGGCTAGCACCCAGCGTTTGCACGCTTTTGTTGTAGAGATAGTACATCAAGGCGCCGCCGGGGCCTGCCAGATAGGCGAGCGCGAGAAGACTGTGGAGGTTCATCGCGGAGCGTTCGTCGTTGAACAATTCCCACGCATGGAAAGGCAAGGCGACCAGCGCACCGGCGCCGAGCAGCAGCACGACCATCGGCAGGAGTTCGATGCCGAATTTGGCACGGCGCAAAAGCACGGTGTAGAGGCCCCAGCAGAACGCGCTGCCGACGATCCACAGCTCGCCCGCGTTGACCTTGAGTTGCAGCAGCGCCCCCAGGTTGCCGTGGGCGACGATGAAAATCATCCCGGCAAGCGCAACCAGCGCGCCAAGCGACTTCCACAGGCCGAGAGGCTCGCCAAGCACGAAACGGGCGAGCACCATCGTCATGACAGGCGACAGCGCCATGATGATACCGGCCGTGGTGGCGTCGGTGTGGTTGAGGCCGTGGTAGATCATACCTTGGCACAGCGTCAGGCCGATCGCCCCCACGGCGACGACTTCCACGGCGCGCGTTCGCAAAAGCCCGATCATCGCCTCGTGATGACGGTGCACGATCGGCAGCAGGATGGCGCAAGCCAGCGTCAGCCGCCAGAAGCAGAGACCCCAGGGCGGCATTTCAGGCGCCACCCATTTGGCCGCGATATAGACACCAGCCGAAAGCAGCCAGCACAGGACGGCGGCCGGATAGCCGGCCAGGGAGGATATGGGGCGCACGGGTTGCACGGCTTGATGCGCTATCGGCATTGCCTGCATGTCATGCCCCCTTCGATGACCTCGGCCGGACGGGGGAATATAGCCTGTGTCGCTAGGTCGTGCATCCGTTTTGAAAGGCGAGAAGGAAGCTGCTCGGCCGATCGTGAAAACGATGTCAGTCTGCCTTGTCGCCGGAAGGCATTGCGGAAACGTCCATCCACATCGCGCCCACGGCATGGCCATCGGGATCAGCGAGGTCGCGTGTGTACATGAACCCGTGATCCTCGATTGGATTGATGTCGGCGGTGCCACCGTTCGCGGCAGCAGCTGTGGCCATCGCATCGACCGCCTCGCGGCTGTCCAGGGACAGCGCCAGCATGACCTCGCTGGACGTTGAAGGCGGGATGGGGCGCGTGGTCATCGTCTGCCATTTTTCACGGCTGAGCAGCATGAAGTTGATGTGGTCGCTCCACACCATCCCGGCGGCCGCCTCGCTGGTGAAGCTGGGATTGTTCTTGAACCCGAGGGATTCATAGAACGCCCTGGATGCCTTCACGTCGGTCACCGGCAGGCTCACGAAAATCTTCTTGCTCATCGATCATTCCTTTGATTGTCGAGGTGCCAGCGAGTGGCGCCTGCTTTAAGACGGTTGACTGCGCGTAGATCCGACACCGCATCTCAATTTTTTTGAATCGCCGGCGCAGGGGCACGGACGCCGAAACCGAGATCGACCGCGAGGCAGCTCTGCCGCTGACGAAACTGGTGAGATCGCCAGCTCCGACGCGCTGGAGGTCGAGGCGCTGGCGGTGCGCACCAAGCGAGGCGACCTCGGCCGCGTCGGGCGGCCGAACCAGAGGCGCCGAATTTGCGGGCGCCTCCGTATTATGATCCAAAAAGACACCGGGCGAGCGACAATCTAGCCCCTTCGTATTGTCGGTGGCAATGCGAAGCAAAAAAACAGCCTAGAAAGACGATGCTCAGTCGACTCCGGTATTAACCCCGGTTATCAAAGTAGCTGCACGATATTCAAGGTCTTTGACTTTCTGCTGCAGGTCGTAGTCGCTGCTGGCGAATAGATCGTGATCGCCCACGCGACAAACGAAAAAGTCGTAGAAGAACTCAATCGGGCTTTGGGTTACCAAGTCACTCAGATTATCCGGGAGAGAGGCCAAAACAGAGCTCGCCTTAACAATCTTCGTACCTTGCGCACCAAATGCGAATACGAATGATTCGGGGGAATTATCGACCATCCTTTCACACTGCTTGCGCAGTCTAGGTTTGGAATCAACGCTAAGCCCGTATCTGGTATTCTTATTAATTTTGGATTGCACTTGAATTCCTTTTTGAACTAATAATCCATCGAAGGACAATTCAAGGCTTATGAAGAGGTCGGCTCCAGTTCTGGTTTCTTGTCCCGATTGCTTGTCGGAAATATGCGTTGCAACACTCCACGTGACGCCTCCGTCTGAGAAATTGGACATCCGCTCATCCAGAAGGGTAACAAACTTCTCACTGTAGCGCTCTTCTCGCCCTTTGACAGTCACCAGCTTTAGTCGAACGTCTCGATCTACGGCCGCGACCTTCTCAGCCGCCGCCCTCATCGCATGCTCGAAACGAGTAAGCATTCAGTGGCTTCCTTTTGCGGGATTCTTCATCAGATCTCGGCCTTGGGCTGTAGGTTGCCAATCGGTTCTCTGTGTGGTTCGTGCGGTCTCTGTTCCCGGCTTCGTTCATGGCGATGGGACCGCATGGAAACTGCCGTGATTTTTCTGAAGACCTTCCTTCAGTCGCGCGAGTCTGTCTGATCGATTCACCAGCGACTTCTGAGAACTGCAAAACGTTAAGTTTAATCCGGATGCCGACACCAAAATTCCTTGGCTTCAACGACTACCTATCGTCGTCATCCACCGGCCAATCACTGTCAGGCGCTTGCCCAGCAAGAATTCGTTGCGACCCATTCACGATTGCTTCCAGCATTCTACGCTGACCACTATCTAGCTTGCCATTTTTGAGATGCTTCTTTCCGGCTTCTATCAAAACCTCTAAATCATATAACTCCGGTTCTGGATGATTCCTCATGGAGTAGGTTCGAACGGGGGCACCGACACTATGAGCTGTCAATCCATCACCTACTTTGACCATAAATTCCGCGTTATCTTGCATCCCAGAAGCAAGCCATGCCTTGGGTTCTGCGGGTGTGGCCAAGTATGCCCAGGCCCTTGCTATATCGAAATAGTACGGCGCGGATAATAGGCGGCCCTCGGCCGCCGCCGTCAATATCTTCGATAACAGTATTGGCCCAAGCTTGTCGAAGGCATCTTTTTCGATGAGAGGGGCATCTCCGCTTTCCGCCCGAAACACCCCGATGCTTCGTCCCATATCGACAAACACGGTCGCGCAAAATGCTGCTGATTGCGCCTTTTCGAAAGCTTCAAACAATCGAATGCCTGCATCACCCTTTTGCCAAGCTTCGAGCATGTTCCTAATGAGGAAGCGGATTTGTGCCTTAGGCCCAAGGGATAGGAATGGTGGTTCCCAATCTATTGCCAGCACCTTCTCTCCGATCTTGAAAAGCTCGTCCAAGAGCGTTTGGGTCGGTCTGGCAGGATGGCGACCACGGTATCGTATCCTAAGTTCGTCCAACAATAGGCCGATCATAGGCTCGCCTTTACTGTTAAAGCGCGACAAATATTGACCCAAGGTATTCGCGATCAACCCGCTATTGTCTAAGTTTGCCAACAGCGCATCAATGACCGACTTTGGGATAGAATCCTTCGGTAGTCCCCAGCCGAAATAGGTCTCGTATCCCTCTTTGCTGCCGATGCCGCGACGCCTCATTACGTCTTCATAGGGCTCGCTGCTTATGCTATTTCCTCCCAGCCATTTTGCAGATCCGGGAAAGAGCGCAGAAAGTACATTAAGGATCTGCGGAACGCGTTCGTTGTCAGGATATCGTCGCTTGAGGTTCTCTACTGCGGCGGTCTTGGCTTCGTCTCCGGTCATTGCGAAGCGCCCCTCAGAAAACAGAAAATCGCGATTGTCGCGAACCCAGTTGAATGCCGCTTCGTCGAAGAGCTTTAATCCCTCCATTGCCAATAAGTCTTGTGCGTCGATTTCGTTTTTAAATGTGGGCCAAGCCATTTTCACCGCGTTTGCCAATTTAACAACGTCGCGAGGGGAATTTATCCATCGATGTATTCCATCTATGACAAGATATTCCCACCGACTGGTGCGGTCTTGCGTCGCAAGAAGGAAGGCGATCTCACGATCGAGAATCTTGAGCAGAGCGTGCCTCTGCGGCTGTGGCAATTCGATTTCTTGCTGAATAATCTTCTCGGCGTATTTCGGCCCGCTCCTTTGTAGGTTGCCATCAAGTGCGCTCCAGACGATCTGGCGGTCGTACGATAATATGTAAACAACATTCGGTAGCTGGCCAACCGTCTTTACCATCTGCATGATTGACCGAACCTCGTGGTCCTCAAGTCTATCTAGGTCGTCGATCGCGACCACTATGCGCCTTCGTGAATTGCGCAGCTGTAGCTTCAATTTTTCGTATGCCAACTGAACCGAAGGTTCGTCGAGAAAACGGCCGATCATGCCGTTGATAGATTTCTTCGCCATTGCACCCGCGAAGCCCGCCCCAACCTTAGTGGGATCAACCGCCATGCCGAGAGTGGCGAGCGCCTCCACAAGTGTGTCGGCTGGACCCCTAACGTGGCGCAGAAACCCTTTTCCTTGGCGCTTCCACCAGTTGTCTTTGGTGCCGAGGTTCTCGGTGAGAACCTTGAAGAACGAGGCCATCAGATCTTGGTGGCCCGCAACTATCCAGGGTCTAAAATCAATGAACCCTATTCGATTTCTTTGGTCTTCGAGTTCTTCATTAAATTTATTGATATGAGCTTTGACGAAATTGATCGTGGTCGATTTGCCGCTGCCCCAGCGACCGTGTAGCCCAATTACATAGCCATTGGGCGCGTCGAGGTCACGAATAGCGTTGAAGAGCATTTTGGCAAACGGCGCGTACCCGAGCAGGTCGTCCTGCCAAGGATTGTCTTTGGGCAGATCGTCACCAAGACTATACTTCTGTTCATTTGACATGCCATCACCCCGTCCCGATCTTCGATATCGCACAGGGCGTTGGGGCGGCCAAATCATTTTTCTATCGCGCAAGCGCAGCAGAAATCCTCATCTTCTCGGACCATTCTCATGCGGCCACTGCTCGTCTCCTCACCCCCCCCATTAACCATTCGTTAACCATTCCCTCGCTAGCGTTTACCTCTCAGTAAGGATTCGCCAGCCGTGACCTTTGCCGCCCCCCTCGAGGCCAAATCCATCCGCTTTCGTGCCCGCTCTTTCGTCGCTTTCACATTGACGCCGGAGGCGCCTTTGGACGTGTGGCTGGAGGGGCTGGATCACTGGATCGGCAACTCGCCGGGCTATTTTGCCGGGCGGCCGGTGGTGCTTGATCTCAACACTTTGAAGCCCGATGTCGCGGCGATCGAATCGCTGGTCGGCGTGCTTGGCCATCGCGGCATCCGTATCTACGCCATCGAGCTCGACGGCCACACCGCACTCGAGCCCAACCTGCCGCCGGTGCTGGTCGGCGCCAAGGAGGCGACGACGGATGGCCTGCTGCCCCGCAGGGCGCGGGAGGATGTTTCCGGAGAGGGCAAGGCCGAGAGCGGGGCGCCTGAAGCCGGCCCGGACAAGGACAGCGTCGGCAAGGCTGACGCAAGCAAGGCGGGCGATAGCGAGCCGCAGGTTGAAGCTTCGGGCACGCTGATGATCAAGGCGCCGATTCGTTCGGGCCAGGCGATCGTGCATCCGCATGGCGATGTCATCGTGCTGGGTTCTGTCGCTTCCGGCTCGGAGATCATCGCGGCGGGCTCGATCCATGTCTACGGCACGCTGCGCGGGCGCGCTTCGGCGGGTGCGCTCGGCAACAGGGGCGCGCGCATCTTCTGCCGCAAGAACGAGGCCGAGCTTCTGGCGGTCGACGGCTGGTATGTCACCGCCGAGGAGATGGAAGGCGTTTCGCGCGGCAAGCCGGTGCAGGCGTTTCTCGACGGCGACGCGTTGCGGGTTTCGACGCTGAGCTGACATTCGTTTCGATATTGGGGCGGCCGGGCCGCTCGACCAAGAAAACAACAACGGAGGCTTTTCAATGGGCAAGGTAGTGGTGGTCACCTCGGGCAAGGGGGGCGTCGGCAAGACGACCTCGACGGCGGCCCTCGGGGCGGCCGTGGCCAAGACCGGCAAGAAGGTGGCGCTCGTCGACTTCGACGTCGGCCTGCGCAACCTCGACCTGATCATGGGCGCCGAACGGCGCGTGGTGTTCGACCTCGTCAACGTCATCCAGGGCCAGGCGAAGCTCTCGCAGGCGCTGATCCGCGACAAGCGGGTCGAGACGCTGTTCCTGCTGCCGGCCTCGCAGACGCGCGACAAGGATGCGCTGACCGAGGAAGGCGTCGGCGAAGTCATCGACAAGCTGCGCTCGGTGTTCGACTACGTCTTCTGCGACAGCCCGGCCGGCATCGAGCGCGGCGCGCAGCTCGCCATGCGCTTTGCCGACGAGGCGGTCATCGTCACCAATCCGGAAGTGTCGTCGGTGCGCGATTCCGATCGCATCATCGGCCTGCTCGACGCCCGCACCTTGCGGGCCGAGCAGGGCGAGCAGATCGCCAAGCATGTGCTGGTGACGCGCTACGATGCGGCGCGCGCCTCGCGCGGCGAGATGCTGTCCATCGACGACGTGCTGGAAATCCTGTCGGTGCCGCTGCTCGGCATCATTCCGGAAAGCCAGGACGTGCTGCGCGCCTCCAACCTCGGTTCGCCGGTGACGCTGTCGGAGCCGCTCAATTCCGCTGCCAAGGCCTATATCGACGCTGCCAGGCGGCTGGAGGGCGAGGAATTGCCCGTCATCGTGCCCTTCGAGCGCAAGGGCTTCCTCGATCGTCTTTTGGGAAGGAGGGCGGCATGAACCTGCTCGACATCTTCAAGCGGCGCTCCAGCGCCCCGGTGGCGCGCGAGCGGCTGCAAGTGCTGCTCGCCTATGAGCGCCGCAACCGCAGCCAGCCCGACCTCGTCTCCATCCTGCGCGAGGAGATCATGGCCGTCATCGCCAAGCATGTGCAGATCGACCAGGACTATCTGCAGGTCTCGATGGACCGCGGCGAGACCATGTCGACGCTGGAAATCGACATCCAGATCCCCAACAAGAGCGCCGTGCCGCTGGCCATGGCGGGGTGAGGGCAACTTAGGGGGAGCCGCGATCCTTCGCGCCCCCCTCTGTCCTGCCGGACATCTCCCCCACAAGTGGGGAGATTGGCAATTTCTGCGCTTCAGTTCTTCTTGCAACGTTGGCGATTGGCGAAAGCCCGCATGACGTCCAATCTCCCCGTGTGGGGGAGATGTCCGGCTGGACAGAGGGGGCGCTGTCCCGCCGGCAGAACCGGCTTCGCACCCTCGCACCGCATCGCTCGCGCCGTCCAAACCCCTAAAATGTCCCAAATTTACCTTTGTGCCGACGGGGCTTCCCCTGCGCAAGCAGCGGATGTAAGGATATATTAGCAATTTATTAAGTTCTAAGCGAGGTATGCGTAAGGGGAGTTTGGTGATGAACTTCAGAGGCCTGATCAAGCGTGCTGAAGACGTGGATAAAGCAATCCAGGACCTGCAGATCGATTTGGCGGACGCGCTGGATGCAAGTCTCGACGCCGACGACCTGGCGCCGCCAGAGAGCGACGATGTGCCGGATGCCCAGGCGGCATCCGATGACGGGCCACCCCAGGCCGATGCGGCAAATGACGACAATGCCGGGAATGCCGAGGATGCGGGCGCTGCGGACAGTTCCGAAACCGCGCCAAGACTGACCGCCCATACACAGACCCGGCTGGCTGCATTGAGCGCCTTCGAGGGACTCTTCCACGACGCCAGGGACTATCTGGAGGAGATCAACGACAAGCTGTCGGAGATCGGCACCTCACACCATCTGACGCGCGAATTCCTCAACATCCTGCACAGCGACATCCTGCGCGCCAACGAGCTGGAGGTCGCCAATGCCGCCCTGGCCGCCGAACAGAGGGCTCTGTCGGAGAAGCTGCACGACGCGACGCGAAAGCTGCGCGAGCGTGACGGCGCTTTCGAAGCGCTGCAGCAGCGCGAGACAAGCCTGGTCCAGGACCGGGAGACGCTTCGTGCGGCACTTGCCGCGGTCAGGCTGGAACTCGTCGAGACAGCCAATGCGAGCTCCAAACGCGAGGCGGAGTTCGGCGACATCGCCAAGCGGCTGACCGCCAGGACGGTCGAGGCCAACAGGCGCTTGCGCGAAAGCAAGATGCTGCGCGAAAAGCACGTCAACCTGTCGATCGAACTCGACAAGGCGCTGAAGCGGGAATCGCAGGCGCGCCACAGACTCGACGAGCTGTCGGCGGTCCATGCCACCGAAGCAGCGCGGCTGGCGGAGCTGCTGGCGGCGCTCGGCAAGAGCGAGAAAGAGGAGATGCGGCTGCAGAAGTCGCTCGAGGCGGCACAGGCGAAACTGTCGGAAACGACCGAAGCGGCCCACATGATGGAAGGCGACAAGGAAGCCGAGCTGGCTCGCAGCCAGGCGGAAATGCGCGGGTTGAGCTCGGAGATCCAGAACCTGCAATCGCGGCTGGAGCAGGTGTCGAGCGAAAACAGCGAAGCCGCGGGCGAGATCGCCAGGCTCAAGAGCGAACTCAACGATGCCCTGGCCGAAAAGAAGATCGCCGATGAAAGATTGTCCGCGCTGAGCCAGGAGAGCGAAAGCGACAAGATGAGTCTTTCCAAGGTGAACGCCAACCTTTCTCAGCTGACGCTGCAACAAGCGTCCGAACAGATACAGTTCGACGTGCAGAGGCAGGAGTGCGAGGACCTCAAGGCCGAAATCGCCTCGCTCAATGCCCGGATCAAGGAACTGCTGCCCTATGAGCGGCTCCACAAGGCCACCAATGGCAGGCCGCGCGAGGACGGCGTGGTCGAGATGGCCGGGGCGATGGCGAAGAAAGCACGGACGACGGGCAGGCGGCGCATGCGCAGGAATGTCGACGCCGCCACCTGAAGCGTGTCGCGCCTGAAGGATTCAGGCGACCCGCTTCAGATCCTTCTTTTGTGCATGGGAGGCCGGCACCTCACCCGGAGAGTAAGTCCAATGGGGCACCGGCCAGGCGGATCGACAGGTCCGCCGCACAGGCAAGGTAGCGCGCCTCGGTCCCGCACGGCATTGGTGCGATCACGGAAGGTGCCAGCGGCAATTCCCCTGGCTTGTGATTCGAACCCTTGCGACGACCCGCCGGCCGGAGGCTGCAGACACGCCCAGGATAAGATCGCGGGCCGGCCCGGCGCCTTCTCAGTCGAGCGGTTCGTGCTGGTAAAGCTCGTCCATGCTGAGCGAGGCCAGGGCGCCGAAAGGGGCCTGCTTTTTCACGCGGCCGCCGCTCAGGATGACCACGTCGTCGCAGAACGAGATGGTGCTGTGGTGATGGCTGATGACGATGGTCGTGCGGCGGCCGGCTCTCGACTTCAGGGTCTCGACGATGGCCGCTTCCGACAGCCCGTCCACGGCATTGGTGGCCTCGTCCAGGATGAGGAGATCGGGATCGCGCACCAGGGCTCTCGCCAAGGCGATGCGCTGCCTCTGTCCCGCCGACAGATTGACGCCCCTGTAGCCAACCAGGGTCTCGTAGCCCTGAGGCAGCCTTTCGATGAATTCATGCGCTTCGGCCAGTCTTGCGGCGGCCTCGGCATCGCCGGCTGTCGCGGCATCCTGGCCGTAGGTTATGTTTTCAAAAATGCTGCCGTCGACCAGTTCCAGTTCCTGGCTGGCCAGGGCGATGTGCCGGCGCCACTGGCTGGCGTCGATCCGGTCGAGCGGCGATCCATCGACGAGGATGCTGCCGGTGTCCGGTTCGACGAAGCGGCACAGGAGATTGACGATCGTCGTCTTGCCGGCGCCCGAGCGGCCGATCAGCGCCGTCGAGCGGCCACCGCGGATCTCGAATGTCGCCGCGTGCAGCACCACCTCGCGCCGGTCCGTGCCGGAGTAGGTGAATGTCACATCGTCGAACTTGATGCCCTGGCGCAGGCCGTGGAATGGCCCGTCCCCTTGCGGCGGTTGCGGCTTGCCTGTGGGATCCAGCAGCCAAGTCACCTCCTCAAGCGATCCGCTCAGGCCTTGCAGCTGGCTCCACGACCCCTGCAGGGCCCGCATATGCGGCTGCAGCCTGTAGAGCAGGATGACGAAGGCGATGATCAGCGGGAAACTCACCTGCGCCAGCCAGGCGCCGATCACCACCGCCAGGAACAGCATGGCGTGGAGAACCTCCGTCAGCGGCGGCAGCGCTCCCTGGCGCACGAGCAGCGCGAAGGAGGCGCGGCGAACCGCATCCGACGCCGTGTCGAACATCGCCTTTTCCCGGTTCTCCTGTCCGAAGATGCGGATCAGCCGTCCGGCATGCACAAGGTGAAGCATCTGCGAGGCGAGGTGGCCGTTGCGCGAGGCGACGCTGCGGCTTGGCTCCTTCAGATTGGCTGAGAGGACGGCGTGCGCGATCTGGACGAGCGCCAGTCCGAGCGTGACCAAAAGCGTCATGCGCCACGAAAGCAGCAGCAGGAAAGCCAGGAGGATGATGGCGGCCGATGCGCTGACGATGGCCGACAGCATGATCTGGATCGCATCGGAAGCCCGCCAGGATTCGTTGGAGATGATGTTGAGCAGGCGTCCGGGGCTCTGCCGCAGGAAGAACGGGTAGCCGACCCGCAACAGCTGCTCCGACAGGGCGCTGCGGATGGAATGGCTTGCCTTGCCGGAGATGAAGGTCGTCAGCAGCGTGTTGGCGAAGGCGAAGACGTTCTTCAGGATGATCGAGCCGAGGATGGCGGCCGAAATGACGATCAGCCGGTCGCGCTCGCTCAAGCCCGATCCGACGTGCTGGAGGACGGCGGAGAAGCCTGCCATTCCGGCGGCATCCCCGTGTCCCATGATGATGCCCAGCAACGGGATGATCAGGCCGATGCCGAACCCTTCGAGGACGGCGCTGACCAGGCCGAGAATCACCACCGCCGGAAGCAGGCGCAGTTGCCGCTTTCCGAACGCCCGGAACAGCATCGGCAGGTTTGGCGGCAGCATTGGCATTACAGCGTTTCACCTCGCCTGGGCATTGGCTTGTTGATCTTGGCGCACCGGTTCGGCTCGCGGCCGTCTGACCAGCAGGAGAACCGCGAACCTGGCCGCGCCGAGCAAATTCATGGCGACGATCGGCCAGTGCGGCAGGTTGAGTTCACGATCGAAGGCGGGTCCTCCCGCCAGTTCCCGGAAAGCCCCTCTTGCGGCCCAGTAGAAATGGCGAAGCAGCCAGGGCGCGTGGCGAACATGCTTCAGGCAGAGCCCGCCATTGCCCAGGCTGTAGTCGCGATGCAGCTTTTCGATGGCTTTGCGATCCCGCCGGCCGTGATGATGGAAAATCGTCATGTCAGGCACATACTCGACCGCGATGCCGAGCAGCATCGCGCGCACGAGATAATCGGTATCCTCGGCCGACCGCAATGGTCCGCCGGCGCCGAAGCGTTCGTCGAAATAGCCGATGCGGGCCGCGACATCGCGGTGCATCGTCATGTTGCAGCCCAGCACGAAACCGCCGGGATGAACATCTGGCGTCAGGCGTTCGCGCGCCCACGACCGCTTGATGGTGAACGGCAAATCCCGGGGATCGCCAAGCTCGACACGGCCGCCCCGGATGAGCCATTGTTCCCCGGACGCATAGTGTCGCTCCAGATCGCGCAGATAGTCGCGATGGACCGCGCAGTCGTCGTCGACGAAGACCAGCACACGGCCGCGCGCGCGCCTCAGCCCGGCGTTGCGCGCAGCCGCCAATCCGGGGCGCGGCTCGCAAACGGGCGTGAACGGAATTTCCGACGCAGCCGCGATGCTGGCCAGGCGTTCGGCCGTGCGGTCGCTCGAACCGTTGTCGACGACCACGAGTTCGGCGGCGAAGCCGGCATGTGCGCGGCATGCGGCTTGCACCGACTTGATGCAGGCATCGAGCACGGCGACGCGGTTGCGCGTGCAGATGATGAAGCTGACTTCCGGCGCCGCTCGTTCCGGGCGGGGACCGGCCGGGGCGGGGCCAAGCGCCGTCGAACGATCGCGCTGCAGGGGTTGGTTGGCTTTGACGATCATGCCTCAGCCCGCCTGATAAGGTGCCAGAACCGCCGCGGCGGGCGCAGATTTGAAGAAGTATGCCATGGCATCGGCCTGCCTGGCGGCCGACAGCGAAGCGCGGCTGAGCCAGGGCGCCCAGGCGCCGGGCCGCAGGGCATATTGTTCGCGGCGCCGGATGACGTTCCATTTCGCGGTCCGCGTCAGCAATTCATGCGTCAGCGCGGGCTGCTTTTCGTCGGCGACGAGCTGGTAGAGGAAATAGAACAGGTTCAGCGCGCCGGCCTCGAAGCTCGGCCGCGTCGCCGCCGACAGCGAGCGGATCTCCTCCTCCAGCGCGACGATGAAGTCGGCCGCACGGGCGACGGTGCCGTGGCTGACCGCATCGCCAATGTCGCGCAGGTCCCGCGTGGCCTGCGCCAGGCCCTCGCGCTCGAGGTTCTCAGCCACGATCCGCAAATGCGTCCTGCGCATCTCCTTGACGTGCCGGCTCGTCACGCTTGCCTGATGGACGCGGTAGACGACCAGGTTTTCAGGCATCATGGCTGCCGGGTAACGGCCGGCCAGCCGCCTGAAAAGATCGAAATCCTCGGCATGCCGGTAGGCCTGGTCATAGTGCAGGACGCTGTCGTCGATGACCTTCCTGTTGTAGACGACCGTCGGGTGCATGAAGATCGTGAAGAACATCGCCAATACAGGGATGCGGCCGAACTGGAACACCGGATCGGGCCTGCCCCTGGCGATGCGGCCGCGGATCAACATGTCGACGCCGGCGCCGCAGAAGCCCAGTTCGGGCCGCCGCTCGAACAGCGCCACCTGGCGCGACAAACGCCAGGGATAGGCGACGTCATCGGCGTCCATCCGCGCGACCAGTTCGCCCCGGGCGATCGCCAGCCCTTCGTTGAGCGTCGCGACAAGGCCGCGGTTTTCGCGCGAGATGATCGAAATGCGGCTGTCGGCCTTTTGGCATCGCTCGAGATACTCGAGCGAATTGTCGGTC
>NZ_RZRO01000103.1:0-23063 GCF_003997975.1 Mesorhizobium sp. M7A.F.Ca.US.005.03.1.1 | reverse complement strand
GAGGCGGCACCTTCCGGCGAAATCACCGAATAGATGGCGTGTTCGAGCATGTAGACGCGGTTGGCGGTGGCGATGGCAATGGCGCCGCCCGAACCGCCTTCGCCGATGACCACCGAGATCGACGGTACTTTCAGGCCAAGACAGGTCGAGGTTGAACGGGCGATAGCCTCCGCCTGGCCGCGCTCCTCGGCGTTGACTCCGGGATAGGCGCCGGCCGTGTCGACCAGCGTCAGTAGCGGGATCTTGAAGCGGTCGGCCAGTTCCATCAGCCGTACCGCCTTGCGGTAGCCCTCCGGCCGAACCGAGCCGAAATTGTGCTTCAGGCGGCTGGCTGTGTCGGAACCTTTTTCCTGGCCGATGATGGCAATGGGTTCGCCGCGGAAACGGGCGAAACCGCCGACGATCGCCTGGTCCTCACCGAAATTGCGGTCGCCGGCCAGCGGCGTGAAATCGGTGAACAGGCCCTTGATGTAGTCGACGCAATGCGGCCTGTCGGGATGGCGCGCCACCTGCACCTTCTGCCAAGGCGTCAGCGCCTTGTAGGCATCGCGCAATGCGTCGCGGGAGCGCTTCTCGAGACGGTTGATCTCGTCGCCGACATCGACCGCCTCGCCATTCTCGGCAAGCTTCTTCAGCTCGAGGATCTTGCCCTCGAGGTCCTGCACCGGCTTTTCGAAATCGAGGTAATTATACATGCGTGAGCGGACCGATACGTCGGAAGGCAGTGGCTGACGGAACCCTTGAATCTAAGGCTCCGGGCGGTGAAATGTCGTCCTCACATAGCGATATGAGGCCTAGTCGGCAAGCGGATGATGATCGTTGACCAGCCGCACCAGCCGCTCTTCCAGCACATGGGTGTAAATCTGTGTCGTCGATATGTCGGCATGGCCAAGCAATTGCTGCACGGCCCGCAGATCGGCGCCGTTCTGCAGGAGATGGCTGGCGAAAGCATGGCGCAGCACGTGCGGCGAGATCTTCGCCGAGGCAATGCCGGCCCTTGCCGCCAGCCCTTTCAGGTCACGCGCGAAGACCTGGCGCGAGAGATAGCCGCTGTCCGAGGCGGCCGGAAACAGGAACGGACTGTCGGCCAAGGCTGGCACCTTGGCGCGGGCGGCAAGCCAGGTCTTCATCGCCGCGCGTGCCTTGGCGGAGAGCGGCACCATGCGCTCCTTGTCGCCCTTGCCGCGCACCATGAAGAAGCGGTCGTCGCGTTGCGCCACCGTCACCGGCAAGCCGACCAGCTCGGAAACGCGCAGGCCGGTGGCGTAAAGCACCTCGACCAGCGCATGCAGGCGCAGTGATGCCAGGCTGTCCCCATCGCCCGACGAGACATCGCCGGCTTCAATTGCTGCACGGTCGATCAGCCGGCCGGTGTCGGCCTCGCTCATCGTCTTGGGCAGCGGGCGGCCCTTTTTCGGGCTGTCCAGCGTGCCGGTCGGGTCATCGCCGCGCAGGCCTTCGGCGTAGAGGAATTTGAAGAACTGGCGGATCGCCGACAGTTTGCGCGCCTGCGACGTGGCGGCAAAGCCGCGGGCGGCAATGTCGTCGAGATAGGCGCGGATATCGGCGGCGGCGGCACCGGCCAGCCCGCCATCGATCGCGCCGGAAGCGTCCTCGAGGTCGCGGCGGTAGGAGGAAAGCGTGTTTTCGGCCGCGCCCCGCTCGGCGCTCATCATTTCCAGAAAGGCTTCGATGCGGGCCGCGCTGTTCATTCAGCTTTTCTTGGGATTGAGCTTTTCCGGAGGGATGCGCACGCTCATTTCCCCCTTCTTTGGCTCGACGAACATCACCAGTGCGAACATCGTACCATAGGCAATGCCAGCCAGAATCGCCGTTACCACGACAAAGCGAAACAGTGTCGGCATCAATTTTCGCCCGTCTTCTTGTTCTGCGTTTCCAAACCCTGTCCCCTTATGGGACGCCAATCCGGCCAATTCAAGGAAGAAGCTGGGGCCTGTTAGCAACTTCTGATGCAGACCCTGCCGGTCCATATCGGGTTCAAGGCACTTGCCACGCTTGACGCAAACGGGCTTTTCATGTCGATACGCCGGCAAAGAGGGCCTTCGAAACATCCGATGAACGCGCTGCCAGCAAATCCTCCAGACGAGAACCACGCCGCGTTGCTCGGCAGGCTGGGCAGCCGTTCCGTCGTCTTCGTCGGACTGATGGGCGCCGGCAAGACGGCGATCGGCCGCAAGGTGGCGACGATGCTGGCGCTGCCCTTCATAGACAGCGACCAGGAGATCGAAAGCGTCTCGCGCATGACCGTTCCGGAACTGTTCGAGCGCTACGGCGAGACCGAATTCAGGGCGCTGGAGCAGCGCGTCATCCTGCGCGTGCTGGAAAACGGGCCGCAGGTGCTGTCGACCGGCGGCGGCGCCTTCATGAATGCGCAGACGCGCGAGGCGATTGCAGCGCAGGGCGTCTCGGTGTGGCTGAAGGCCGAACTCGACCTTCTGATGGATCGCGTCGCCAAGAAACAGAACCGGCCGCTCCTGAAAAGCGCCGACCCGCGCGCCGTGCTGGAGCGGCTGATGGGCGAGCGCTATCCGGTCTACGCGACATCGGACGTCACAGTGCCGACCCGCGACGACCGCAAGGAAGTCATCGCTACCGAGGTGGTGGACGCGCTGTGCCGGCATTTCGGCATTGATCAGGCGGCTGCGACGGGCGAGGTGGAACAGTGAGCATCGAGGCACCCGTTGTCGTCGAAGTCGGCCTTGGCGACCGGACCTACGACATTCTGATCGGCTCGGGGTTGTTGGCCCGCGCGGGTGCCGAGATTGCGCGCCGGCTGCCGGGCACACGCGCCGCGGTCGTCACCGACGCCAATGTCGCGGCAGCGCATCTCGATGCGCTGAAGGCCAGCCTCGAAACGGGTGGCATCCAGACCGCGGTGATCACCCTGCCGCCTGGCGAGAAGACCAAGAGTTTTGCCCATCTCGAAGAGGTGGTCGACGGTGTGCTGGCTGCGAAACTGGAGCGCGGCGACATCGTCATCGCCTTCGGCGGCGGCGTTATCGGCGACCTTGCCGGCTTTGCCGCCGGCATCGTTCGGCGCGGCATGAATTTCGTGCAGATTCCGACCTCGCTGCTGGCGCAGGTCGATTCCTCGGTCGGCGGCAAGACCGGCATCAACAGCCCACGCGGCAAGAACCTTGTCGGCGTCTTCCATCAGCCGAAACTGGTGTTGGCCGACACAGGGGTGCTCGACACGCTGCCGATCCGGGAATTCCGCGCCGGCTATGCCGAGCTCGCCAAATACGGGCTCATCGACCGGCCGGAATTTTTCGCCTGGCTGGAAAAGAATTGGGTCCAGGTTTTTGCCGGCGGGCCGGAGAGGGCGCAGGCGATTGCCGAAGCCTGCCGCGCCAAGGCCGACGTGGTTGCGCGTGACGAGTTCGAGACCGGCGACCGCGCGTTGCTCAATCTCGGCCACACATTCGGCCACGCGCTGGAAGCCGCCACCCAATATGACGGAAGCCGTCTCGTCCATGGCGAAGGGGTCGCCATCGGCATGGCGCTGGCCTACCGGTTCTCGTCGCGGCTCAATCTGGCCAGCCCCGACGATGCCGCGCGCGTCGAGGCGCATCTGCGCGCCGTCGGCCTGCCCTGGCGAATAGCCGACATCCCGGGCGATCTGCCTGACGCCGAGGCGCTGCTTGCCTTTATCACCCAGGACAAGAAGGTGTCGCGCGGCGCGCTAACCTTCATCCTGACGCGCGGCGTCGGCCAGGCTTTCATTGCCAAGGATGTTCCGGCATCGGAAGTGCTGTCGTTTCTGAGGGAAAACCACCCAAAGGAAAGCGACCGGAGATGAACGAGCCCGGCTGGATCGTTGTCGCCGTCCTTGCCATCCTCATCGTGCTGCTCGTTGCCGTGCGCACGCGCCTGCTTGCCATGTTCGGGTACGAGCTTTCGCGCATCGAGCCGCAGCGTTCCAGCCAGGACGAATTGCGCGGCGCGGTCGACGATTTCCGCCGCGACGGCCAGGTGGTGCGCGAGGATCGCGACCGCGTCGGCGGCCTGTTCGATCTCGCCGAACTCGAAGTCTCCGACATCATGGTCCACCGCACCAACATGCGCTCGGTCAATGCCGACAATGCGCCGGAAGCGGTGGTGCGCGAGATTTTGCAAAGCCCGCACACCCGCATGCCGCTGTGGAAAGGTTCGCTCGACAACATCGTCGGCGTGCTGCATGCAAAGGATCTGCTGCGCGCCTTGAACGAAGTCGGCAACGATTTCTCCAGGATCGACGTGATGAAGATCGCTTCGAAACCCTGGTTCGTGCCCGACACCACGACCTTGCAGGAACAGCTCAACGCCTTCCTTCGCCGCAAGGCGCATTTCGCCGTCGTCGTCGACGAATATGGCGAGGTCGAAGGGCTGGTGACGCTGGAGGACATTATCGAGGAGATCGTCGGCGAGATCGCCGACGAGCACGATGTCGACATACAGGGCGTCAAGCAGGAGGCCGACGGCTCCGTGGTCGTCGACGGTACGGTGCCGATCCGTGACCTCAACCGGGCTCTCGACTGGAACCTGCCGGATGAGGAGGCAACCACCATTGCCGGCCTCGTCATCCACGAGACGCAATCGATCCCCGAGGAGAAGCAGGCTTTTACGTTCCACGGCAAGCGCTTCATCGTCATGAAACGCGACAAGAACCGGATCGCAAGGCTGAGGATCAGGCCAGCCGGCGACGCCTGATGTGCGCCGGGAGACCGGGTGCCGTCATCCCGCGATCTGGCTCGTCGAGCGTTCGTGGATCGTCGCGCCGGTCTCGGCATCCATGGCCGCCAGGCTGACTTCATAACCCCAAAGCCTGCGGATGTGACGAAGCGTGGCGTCGCGGCTGGCATCCTCGAGAAGGATGCCGTCATTGACCTTGTGCTGCAGCCGCAAATGGCGGTCGCCGAGCAGATCGACATCCACCACCTGAATGTCCGGCCGGTTCGCGCCGAGATCATAACTGTTGGCGAGCGCGGCGCGTATCTTGGCGTAGCCGCGCTCATCGTGGATGGACGCGACCAGGCAATGCGGCTGGTCGGCAGCGTCGCCGAGCACAAAAAACCGCCATTTCCGGATCAAGGCCGGGCTGAGGTACTGGCGGATGAAGGATTCGTCGCGATGCTCGGCCCAGGCGTCCAGCAGGACCTCGCGCCAGTTGCCCTGGCCGGCCATGTCGGGGAACCAATCGCGGTCCTCGGCCGTGGGTTCGGTCGAGATGCGCTGAATGTCCTGCATCATGTCGAGGCCGAGAGCATAGGGGTTGATGCCTGAAAAACGCGGATCGTCGAAGGCCGGCTGGAAGACCACGTTGGAATGATTGCGCAGGATTTCGAGCATGGCGCCTTCGCTGATCTGGCCGCGGTCGAACAGCATGTTCATCAGCGTATAGTGCACGAAAGTGGCACAACCTTCGTTCATCACCTGTGTCTGCCGTTGCGGGTAAAAATATTGCGCGATGACACGAACGATCCTGATGATCTCGCGCTGCCAGGGTTCCAGGACTGGGCTGTTCTTTTCCAGGAAATAGAGCAGGTTTTCCTCGGGCAGATTGAGCGATTTCTTCCACTCTGGGTCCTGGCCCTTGTCGTTGGCCGCTTGCTGCGAGGCCGGCAGCGTACGCCACAAGTCGTTGTAGGAGCGCTCCTCGTATTCGAGACGCTCGCGAATTCCTTCGCGTTGCCGTTCCGACGACAACCTCGGCGGCCGGTGATAGCGAAACACGCCCTGATCCATCAGCGCGTGGGCGGAATCGAGAACAGCCTCGACGGCGGCGAGGCCGTGCCGCTCCTCGCAACGGACTATGTAGCCCTTGGCGAAGTCCAGGTAGCTGAGGATCGCACCCGCATCCGTCCACTGTTTGAACAGCTGATTGTTCTTGAAGAAATGATTGTGCCCGAGCGCTGCGTGGGCCGTCACCAGGGCCTGCAGGGCCATGGTGTTTTCCTCCATCAGATAGACGATGCAGGGATTGGAATTGATGACCAGTTCATAGGCAAGCCCCCGCCCGCCCTTGCGATAGAGCAAATCCTGGTGGAGGAAATGTTTGCCGAAAGACCAGTGACGGTACATCAATGGCATGCCGATGGACGAATAGGCGTCGAGCATCTGCTGCGACGAGATGATCTCCATCTGAACGGGATAGGTGTCCAGATGAAGCTCTTCGACCGCAAGTGCCTCGATAGCGTCATAGGCCCGCGACAATGTTTTGAAATCCCAGTCGGACCCTGAAAAAAGCAGGCTGGATTTGCTCGCTTGTCTGGCCATCGGGAACCTCATGCCCTCTTGAGGGCGGCCGGTTGCCTGCCGAAGAGCTGGCGAAAAACCGGATAGATATCGGCGGGTGTGGCGATGCGGCTCATCTGGAAGTTCGGCCATTTCTGGTCGATGGAGTTGTAGGCACGCCACAGCGATGTCCCGTTTTCTGTCGAGCCGAAAATATGAGCTTCACGCTCGTCGATGATCTCGACATACGCAAAATACTGGCACAGCCGCATGAGCTCGCCATTGAGCAGCGAAATGCATCGCTCCGAATCGCCGGCGAAATTGTCGCCGTCCGAGGCCTGGGCGGCATAGATGTTCCAGTCATGGGCCGGGTAGCGGCTGGTGATAATACGGTGCATTTCCTCCAGCGCGGTGGAAACGACGGTGCCGCCGCTTTGGGTGTTGTAGAAAAATGTTTCCTCGTCGACCTCCTGAGCCAGGTGCGTGTGGCGGATGAAGACAATCTCGATGCGGTCGTAGCGCCGTTTCAAGAACAGGTGCAGCAAGACGAAGAAGCGCTTGGCCAGATCCTTCTCGCGCTCGCCCATGGACCCGGACACGTCCATAAGACAGAACATGACGGCATTGGCGTTCGGCACCGGCCGGGAATCGAAGCGGTTGAAGCGGATGTCGACCGGATCGACATAGGCAATCCGGCGGCGGCGGCGTTCCAGCCGGTCGAGTTCTTCGCGCAATGCCGCAATACGCTGGCGCGCGTCGGCGCTGGATGGCGTCGACTCGAGCGAGGCGATTTCCTCGAGGATCGCATCCAGTTCGACCTGCTTGGGGCGCCTCAGCGCAATGCGGCGGCCGTGGCTGTTGCGCATCGTGCGGCCAACATTGATGTTGGTCGGCGAACCTGTGGCGGCGAAGCCGGCTCTGCGCGGCTTGAAGGCAAGGATCTCCTTGAGGTTGAGCTTGACCATGTCCGGGAGCTCGAGATCCTCGAAGAAAAGATCGAGCACTTCCTCGCGCGACAGCACGAAACGAAAGTCGTCTTCAGATGCCTTGTTTCCCGGCGACGATGCTCCCCCGCCGCCCCCGCCGGGCTTGGGGATCAGGTCTCCAGCGGAGAAATGCCTGTTGCCCGGCAAGATGTGCTGGCGCCTGCCGCTGTCGCGGGCGTTGTTGAAGCTCGGCTCGCTTGTGCCTCTTTCGGGCATGCGCACGGCATGCTCGGAATCCGCGTCGGTGATCCTGCCGGTGCGGATCTGATCGCGTATGCTGCGTTTCAATTCCTCGCGCGCGCGTCGCAGGAAGCGCTGGCGATTGCCGAGGCTTTTGTCTTTCGGGTTCAGGCGGCGGTCGATGAAGATCGGCATGGAACCATCCGGGTTCTCTAACCCGCCCTGTTCACCCGCATGTACCAGTCCACAAGGCGACGCACCTGCCGCTCGGTGTAGCCGCGCTCGACCATCCGCTGCACGAATTCATTGTGCCGCTTTTCCGTGACACTGTCCTGCTTGGAGCCGAAACTGATCACCGGCAGGAGGTCCTCGACCTGGCCGAACATGCGTTTTTCGATGACTTCCCGCAGCTTTTCGTAACTTGTCCACGCCGGGTTGCGGCCATGGTTTCTTGCACGGGCGCGCAGGGTGAATTTCACCACCTCATTGCGGAAGTCCTTGGGATTGGCGATGCCGGCCGGTTTTTCGACCTGTGAAAGCTCGTTGTCCAAAACCTCGCGGTTGAGGATCTGGCCTGTGTCGGGATCCTTGTAGTCCTGGTCTTCGATCCAAGCGTCGGCATAGGCGATGTAGCGGTCGAAAAGGTTCTGGCCGTACTCGCTGTAGGATTCCAGATAGGCTTTCTGGATCTCATGGCCGATGAATTCGGCATACCGCGCGGCCAGCTCGGACTTGATGAACTCCAGATAGGCGGCTTCCGTCTCCTTCGGAAACTGTTCGCGCTTGATTGCCTCCTCCAGGATGTACATGAGATGCACGGGGTCGGCGGCCACCTCTTCGGTGTCGTAGTTGAAGGTCTGCGACAGGATCTTGAAGGCAAAGCGCGTGCTGACGCCTGCCATGCCCTCATCGACGCCGGCGGCGTCCCGATATTCCTGAACCGACTTTGCCTTGGGGTCGACTTCCTTGAGGTTCTCGCCATCATAGGCGCGCATCTTGGTGTAGAGCGGCGAATTGTCGTGCTCGGCCAAGCGGGTCGAGACGGTAAACCGGCTGAGGATGTCCAGCACCTCTGGAGCGCAGGGACTGGCGGCCAATTCGCTCTCCCGCAACAGTTTCTCGTAGATCTGCCGCTCTTCGGTTATCCGCAGGCAATACGGCACCTTGACGACGAGGATGCGATCGAGAAAAGCCTCATTGTTCTTGTTGTTCTTGAACTGCAGCCATTCCGACTCGTTGGAATGGGCCACGATGATCCCCTGGTAGGGAAAGGCGCCGAAATTTTCGGTGCCGTTGTAGCTGCCTTCCTGGGTAGCCGTCAGCAGCGGATGCAGGACCTTGATAGGCGCCTTGAACATTTCGACGAATTCAAGCAGGCCCTGGGTGGTCCGGTTCAGTCCACCGCTATAGGAATAGGCGTCCGGATCGGACTGGCTGAAGTTTTCCAATTGCCGGATGTCCACCTTGCCGACCAGGGCCGAGACGTCCTGATTGTTCTCGTCGCCGGGCTCGGTCTTGGCGATGCCGATCTGGCGCAGTCGCGACGGCATCAGCTTGACGACGCTGAACTTGGAAATGTCGCCGGAAAGTTCGTCGAGGCGCTTGGCCGCCCATGGCGAAATGAGCCCATTCAAGCGGCGCCGGGCAATGCCGTATTTATCCTCCAGCAGGTCGCCCATGCGATCGGGATGGAAAAGGCCAAGCGGCGATTCGAAAACCGGGCTGACCTGGTTGCCGACCTTCAGCGTGTAGATCGGGCGCTGTTCCATCAACTTCTTCAGCCGCTCGGCAAGGGAGGATTTGCCGCCGCCCACCGGGCCGAGCAAATAGAGGATTTGCTTGCGCTCCTCGAGCCCCTGGGACGCATAGCGAAAATAGCCGGCGATGCGCTCGATTGTATCCTCCATGCCGTAGAAATCGGCGAAGGAGGGGTACACTTTCAGGGTCCGGTTGGAGAAAATACGGCCGAGCCGCTCATCCTTGCTGGTGTCGACCAGGTTCGGCTCGCCGATCGCCTCGACCATCCGTTCAGGCGCCGAGGCATACATCGACTTGTCCTCGCGGCAGGCAAGGAGATATTGCTGGATGCTGATCTCTTCCTGCGCCGCGTTGGTGTAAATTTCCGAAAAGAGATCGAAGACGTCAGACTGGTTCTCTCGCATGATGCTTTTGCCCTCGGAGCCGCTGTGGCTTCCATTCGGCTCACCACGCATTCAACTGCCGGGGGGCACCGTTTGTTCCCTTCATGTGAAGAGGTGGCCGCGATCTTAAGGATTGAGGCTACTCCGCGAGACCAAAGCGCTCGTTGCGGAGCCGTATTCAGCGCGGGTAGCGGGTGTGTTGCGAACCCCTGACTGGACGGCTGGGGCGGCCGCGTGCAGTCTTGCTTTGCCAGGAGACAATGATGATCGATCGACGAAGCCTGATCATGGCCTCCATGGCGGCGATGCTGCCGTTGGAAGCGTCGGCCGCGTGGAAAACACGCCGGCCCACGCCAGAAACCTTCGACTACGGGCCGGCCAAGCTCGACATCTACGCGCCCGATGGTGCAATCGGCCTGCCGGTCGTGTTTTTCGTTCATGGCGGCACCTGGCAGTTTGGCAAACGCAGTCAGGTGGACGCCAAACCGGCCTTCCTGCTCGCCAACGGCTTCTGCTTCGTCTCCATTGATTACCGCATGCTGCCGCAGGCCAATGTCGCCACCCAGGCTGGTGACGTCGAAAAGGCCTATGCCTACATCAGGGCCAACATCGCCCGGCATGGCGGCGATCCCAACCGCATCGTCGGCATGGGCCATTCGGCCGGCTGCCATCTGGTTGCGCTGACCGGCATGCGCGGCGGATTGCCGGGCATAGCCGCGCTCATCCTCGACGACACCAGGGCCTATGATCTTGCAGCACTTGCCAAAAATGGCGGTATGGTCCGGGCCTATGCCCGCGTCTTTTCCGATCCCGCGCAATGGGCGGCACTTTCGCCGGCCAGCTATGTCGACGGCCGCAAGCACCCGCCGACTTTCATCGCCTATTCGCGGGCATCGGGCCGGAGCGAGGACTCCAAGGCCTTTGCCGAGCGCCTGCGCTCGACGGGCACCAAGGTTACGCTGTTCGACGGCAGCGCCTATACGCATATGTCGATCAATCGCGATTTCGGCGAGGACGGCGACGCGCTGACCGCGGCCGCGCTGGCATTCCTGAAATCGACGGTTGGCTGATCTTTACGGCACTGGATTAGATCAAAAGTAGCGGCAAGACATTGCTGCAGGTGCTCGCGGGTGCAACTGCTCTGCGATCTTGAGCGGGAGGGAATTGCATGAACGGCGCCGATGTCCTGTGTGACGTGCTTCTGGCCAATGATGTGACGGTCTGCTTCGCCAATCCCGGCACCTCCGAAATGCACTTCGTTGCAGCGCTTGACCGCAAGCCGAAAATGCGTTGCGTGCTCGGGCTGTTCGAAGGCGTCGTGACGGGTGCCGCCGATGGCTATGCGCGGATGGCCGATCGGCCGGCCGCGACGCTGCTGCATACCGGTCCCGGCCTGGCCAATGGGCTGGCCAACATGCACAATGCCCGGCGTGCCTTCAGCCCGATGATCAACATCGTCGGCGACCACGCCTCTTACCATCTGCCGCTCGATGCCCCACTCACCAGCGATATCGAGAGCCTTGCGGCGCCGATGTCCAACTGGGTCGGCCGCGTCAAGGGTCCGGCCGATGTCGTGCCGGCAGCTGAAGCGGCCTTTCGCGCCTCGCTGACACCACCCGGCGTCGCGACCCTGATCCTGCCGGCGGATGCCGCCTGGGGCGAAGTCGAGGCGGTTTTGCCCGGCAAGGTGAGGCTGGTGCCAGCGCCGGCCGTCGATATGGACGCGGTACGCAAGGTCGCCGCGGCGATCCGTGCCGCTCCGGGCCGGGCCGGCATGATCGTTCGCGGAAAGGCCGCTCGCGCCGATGCGCTTGCCATCGCCGGGCAGATCTCGGCGGGCAGCGACGTCCGGCTGTTCGGCGAGGTTCTGATCGCACGGATGCAACGCGGGCGCGGGCGTGCCGCGCCGATCCGCATCCCCTATCCGGTCGATGCGGCGATGGCTGTGCTGAGCGACGTCGATGTTCTGATCCTGGTCGGCGCAAAGGAGCCGGTTGCCTTCTTCGCCTATCCGGGAAAACCGGGACGGCTTGTCCGGGAAGGCTGCGAGGTGCTGACATTGGCCGCCCATGGCGACGATCTGCATGCGGCGCTGGAGGCGCTTCGCGACGAACTTGGCATCCAGCCGTCGCAACACAAGGTGCTGGCGGCCGCTTTTCCCGACGAGGCAACGCCGAACGGCAAGCTGACGGAAGATGCCGTCGCACTTTCGGTGGCGCGCAAACTGCCGGCCGATGCGATCGTCTGCGATGAAGCGGTCACCTCGGCCAGGCGTTTCTTCGCGCTGTCGGCCTTTGCCGCGCCGCACGACTACATGATGGGCACGGGCGGATCGATCGGTGGCGGCATCCCGATGGCGACCGGGGCGGCAATCGCCTGTCCCGACCGCAAGGTGGTCAATCTCGAAGCCGACGGCAGCGGCATGTACACGGTGCAGGGATTGTGGACGCAGGCGCGGGAAAAGCTCGACGTGGTGACGATCGTGTTTTCCAACCGAACCTATGCGATCCTGCATGGCGAGATGAAGAATGTCGGCGTCGGCGCCATCGGCGAGAACGCCAGGCGCATGCTCGACCTCGACCATCCCTCGCTCGACTGGGTATCGCTGGCCAAAGGCATGGGCGTGGAGGCGGCTCGCGCCGATACGTGCGAGCGCTTCGACGCGTTGCTGGACAGTGCGCTGTCACGGCGCGGGCCGTTCCTCATCGAAGCGGTGCTCTGAGCGCGGGGAAGCGACCTACCAGCGGGTCTTTTCGCCGGGAGCCGCGGGTTCGATCGCCAGCGCATGCACGCCGGCCTTCAGTTCGTCGGCAAGCAGTTCGTTGACGGCGCGGTGACGGTCGATGCGGCTCATGCCGGCAAAGGCGGAAGCGACGACGCGGACGCGAAAATGCGTCTCGCCGGTGCCGTCGTAAGTGCCGTGATGGTCGGAGCCGTGATGGTGGTGGCCGGCATGGAGATGGCTCTCGTTGATGATAACCAGCCTGTCCGGCGAAAATGCCTTGTTGAGCTTGTCTTCCATGGTCGCCTGTATGGACATCGCCATCTCCCTTCACCACATATCGTTGGCGTCTCGGCCTGGAAACCGAAAATCGGTTTCGCGAGGGGCCGCCGCCGCGCAACAAAATCCGCCATTCGCCTGCTTTATGCCGCGATTCAGCGGTTAGGGCGATGATCGCGAAAATGTCAATTCTTGTTTCGCATCTGCGAACGCCCCATAAATGGGTAAGATGAAGCCGTACCCCAAATATTTCGAGAAGATTCGCGTCCGCCCCGACAAGGACGCGGAGCTGAAGTCGCACTCGCCGATCTGCCAGTGGGACGGCTGCAAGGAAGCGGGCACCCATCGTGCGCCGGTCGGGCGCATGAAGGAGGGTGAGTATTTCCACTTCTGCTTCGATCATGTGCGCGAGTACAATAAGGGCTTCAACTACTTTTCCGGCGTACCGGACACCGAGGTCGCGCGCTTCCAGAAGGAAGCCATGACCGGGCACCGGCCGACCTGGAAGATGGGCGCCAACGGGGCCTCGACCCGGTCGTCGCCCGATATGGCCCAGATGCGTTCCGGCCGCGCCGGCTACTATAACCGCATGCGCGACCCGTTCGACCTGTTCAAGGGACCCAAGGATCCGCGCGAGGCGCGCGAGCGCAAGGCCAAGCCGCTTGAGGCCAAGGCGCTGGAAACGCTTGGTCTTGATACAAAGGCGACTGGCAAGGAGATCAAGGCGCGCTATAAGGAACTGGTGAAACTACACCATCCGGATGCGAATGGTGGCGACAGAGGTTCGGAAGACCGGTTCCGCGATGTGCTGCAAGCCTATCGCGTGCTCAAACAGGCGGGCCTGTGCTGAGCGACCATACGGTTCGTGTCGTTTTCCAACTTTCATAAGGTTGGAAAAGGCTTTAAGACCGCCCCCGGACAAAATCGATTGCCGGCGAAATCAGACGTTTCGCCCGTGGAGACGTTGAGAGATATGAACAAGGTCGATCGCGACATCGCCAACCTGCCCGACACGACGGTGTCGGTGAAGGAGAAATTCGGCTTCGAATCCAAGATGGTGGTGCCGGCCTATTCGGTGACATCGGAGCATGTGCCCGACATCGACCCGGACTATCTGTTCGACAAGAACACGACGATGGCGATCCTTGCGGGCTTTGCCTACAACCGCCGCGTCATGGTGTCGGGCTATCACGGTACCGGCAAGTCGACCCATATCGAACAGGTCGCCGCCCGCCTCAACTGGCCCTGCGTGCGCGTCAACCTCGACAGCCATGTCAGCCGTATCGATCTCGTCGGCAAGGACGCGATCGTGGTCAAGGACGGGTTGCAGATCACCGAATTCCGCGACGGCATCCTGCCCTGGGCCTACCAGCACAATGTCGCGCTGTGCTTCGACGAGTATGATGCCGGCCGTCCGGATGTGATGTTCGTCATCCAGCGCGTGCTGGAATCGTCAGGCCGGCTGACGCTGCTCGACCAGAGCCGGGTTATCCGCCCGCATCCGGCCTTCCGGTTGTTCTCGACCGCCAACACGGTCGGCCTGGGCGACACCACCGGCCTCTATCACGGCACCCAGCAGATCAACCAGGCCCAGATGGACCGCTGGTCGATCGTCACCACGCTGAATTATTTGCCGCACGACAATGAAGTCGCCATCGTGCTGGCCAAGGCCAAGCACTATCGCGACGGCAAGGGCAAGGACATCGTCAACAAGATGGTGCGCGTCGCTGACATGACGCGCTCGGCCTTCATCAACGGCGATCTGTCGACCGTGATGAGCCCGCGCACGGTGATCACCTGGGCAGAGAATGCCGAGATATTCGGCAATATCGGCATGGCGTTCCGGCTGACCTTCCTCAACAAGTGCGACGAACTGGAGCGCTCGGTGGTGGCCGAGTTCTACCAGCGCGCCTTCGGCGAGGATCTGCCCGAGAGCGCCGCCAACGTGGTCCTGGGGTAAGACCGCTCCATGGGAACGACCCACCGGACGTTCCTATGGAGTCTTGTATTCCTCTGCTTTGGTCTCAGTCAGGCAGCCATGGCCCAGAACCAACCACTCAAACCTGGGCAGACTTGGACGTATCACGGCGCGACACCAGTATCCTCGCGTGTGATCATAGGCGCTGTCGATTATCTGGAAGGCGAAAGTCAGCCGATCGTATCGATCTCAGTCTCTGACGCGCCGATACCTAATGACGGAAAGCAGCTGCAAACAATCCCTCACCTCCCTGTAGCGGCTGACGTACTGAGAGAAAGTCTGGTTGAACTTGAGGGTGTTCGTCCAATTCCCGACGGGTTTGACCACGGATACAGTCATTGGAGACAGGCATATGACAGTGGGAAAGGCGGCTATTTTACGATCTCGGTCGAAGAGATTATCGGCCTCCTGCGCACTCAGCTTGGCCAGCGGCCAGCGGTACAATAGAGATAGATGATGGCGGGTCCGGGCGACAACACGCGCAACAAGTCGAAGACGGGCTCTGAAGCCGACAGCTTCAAGCGTGCCGTCACCGTCTGCATGCGCGCCATTGCCGGCGACAAGGAACTGGAAGTCGGTTTCGCCAAGGACCGGCCGGCGCTCGCCGGCAGCCGTGCGCGTCTGCCCGAATTGCCGAAGAAGGCGTCGAAGACCGATATTGCGATCACCCGCGGCCTCGGCGATTCCATGGCGCTGAAGCGCGCCTGCCACGATGTGCGCATCCACACCAAGCTGGCGCCGGAAGGCAAGGCGGCCCGCGCCATCTATGACGCGGTCGAACAGGCCCGCGTCGAGGCGATCGGCTCACGCGCCATGCAGGGTGTCGCCGACAATATCGGTTCGATGCTGGAGGACAAATACGCCAAGGCCAACCTCGTCGACATCAAGGACAAGGCCGACGCGCCGATCGAGGAAGCTCTTGCCCTGATGGTGCGCGAGAAGCTGACCGGCCGTCCGGTCCCGAAAAGCGGCGAGCGGCTGGTCGAGCTCTGGCGCCCCTGGGTCGAGGAGAAGGCCAAGGCCGACCTCGACGGATTGTCGGCCAAGCTCGGCGACCAGCAGGCGTTCGCCCGGGTCGTGCGAGAGATGCTCGCCTCCATGGAGATGGCCGAGGAACTCGGCGACGACCAGGAGACGGAAGATTCAGAGGACAATGACGACAACCAGCCGCAAGGCGAGGAGCAGAGCGAGGAGGGCGGCGAAGAGGATTCCGGCTCCGAGCAGTCGCAGTCCGAGGATGCCGAAGCTTCGGCCGATGACGAGCAGTCGGCCGAGACGGAAGCCTCCGACGCCACCGCCGACGATCTGTCCGACGATGACGACGCCGATGCCGAAACACCCGGCGAAGCGCGCCGCAACGACAATCCCTTCACCAATCTGCCGAAAGAGATCGACTACAAGGTCTTCACCACCGCTTTCGACGAGACGGTCGGCGCCGAGGAGTTGTGCGAAGAAGAAGAGCTCGACCGGCTGCGCGCCTTCCTCGACAAGCAGCTCGCCAACCTGTCCGGCGTCGTCGGGCGGTTGGCCAACCGCCTGCAGCGTCGGCTGATGGCACAACAGAACCGCTCCTGGGATTTCGACCTGGAAGAGGGTTACCTCGACCCGGCAAGGCTGGTGCGGGTCGTCATCGACCCGATGCAGCCGCTGTCGTTCAAGCAGGAGCGCGACACCAAATTTCGCGACACGGTGGTGACGCTGGTGCTCGACAATTCCGGCTCGATGCGCGGCCGGCCGATCACGGTCGCCGCAACCTGCGCCGACATATTGGCGCGCACGCTGGAGCGTTGCGGCGTCTCGGTCGAGATCCTCGGCTTCACGACGCGGGCGTGGAAGGGCGGGCAGGCGCGCGAGAAATGGCTGAAGGATGGCAAGCCGCCGAATCCTGGCCGGCTCAACGATCTGCGCCACATCATCTACAAGTCCGCCGACCATCCATGGCGGCGGGCACGGCGCAATCTCGGCCTGATGATGCGCGAAGGCCTGCTCAAGGAAAATATCGACGGCGAGGCGCTGCTGTGGGCGCACAACCGGCTGATCGCCCGGCCCGAGCAGCGCAAGATCCTGATGATGATCTCGGACGGCGCGCCGGTCGACGATTCGACGCTGTCGGTCAATCCGGGCAATTATCTCGAACGCCATCTGCGCGCCGTCATCGAGCTGATCGAGACGCGTTCGCCGGTGGAACTCTTGGCCATCGGCATCGGCCACGATGTCACGCGCTACTACCGCCGCGCCGTCACCATCGTCGATGCCGAGGAGCTGGCTGGCGCCATGACCGAGCAGCTGGCTTCGCTGTTTGCCGAGGAAAGCGCGAAGGATACGCGGCGCGGCGGTGGTATGCGGCGCGCCGGATGATCTCCAGGCGCGGCGGCTTTCAGCAGACGCTTTTCGCCGCCATCGCCCTGCTTTCCGATGTGGCTTCGGCGGCAGCCGGTTCGCCCGACTCTGGTTCTGTCGAACCGGTCGAAATCTCGGCCCGCCCGATCACCGAATTTCACATTGGCCGTGCCGACAAGCAATTCGGCCCTTTCGAATTCGTCGGCGGGCTGGAGATGACCTCGCCGACACGCGATTTCGGCGCGCTGTCGGCCTTCCGCTTCCTGAAGGCCGGCGGTGACTTCATCGGCGTTGCCGACACCGGCTTCTGGTTCTTCGGCACGGTGGTCCGCGACGCGGAAAAGCGGCCCTCCGGCATCCAGAATTTCCGCATGCAGCAGATGGTCGACGAGACCGGCCGGCCGATCGACAGGAAATGGGAGGTCGATGCGGAAGGCCTCGCGGTCAAGGACGGCATTGCCACCGTCGGCTTCGAGCGCAGCCACCGCGTCGCCCAGTTCAAGATCGACGCCAACGACATGAAGGCGCCGTTCAAGCCGCTGGATTTCGTCGTTCCGGCCCAGGAGCTGCGCCAGAATCGCGGCTTCGAGACCGTCACCCACGCCAATGCCAACGGTCAGCATGAGGGCGGCCTGGTCGTGGTCTCCGAAAAGAGCCTCGACAAGGCCGGCAACATCTATGCCGCCATCATCGAGGGGCCGCACAAGGGCGTCTTTACTGTCAAGCGCAACGGCGATTTCGACATCACCGACGGCGCCTTCCTGCCGGATGGCGATCTGCTGCTTCTGGAGCGCAGTTTCTCGATGGCGAGGGGCGTCAAGATGCGGCTGCGGCGCATCTATGGCGAAAGCGTCGAGAAGGGCGCGGTCGCCGACGGGCCGGTGCTGCTGGAGGCCGACATGGGCTACCAGATCGACAATATGGAAGGGCTCGACGTCTGGACCCGCGACGACGGCGCGCTGATGGTGTCGCTGATCTCCGACGACAACCACTCGATCCTGCAGCGCAACCTCTATCTGGAATTCATCCTGCACCAGGATTGAGCCCGCCGGCTTTACGTCTTGGTGGCGATCCAGATGATATGGCGCGCGCCGCGCTTGCCGTTGGCGCGCGTACTGACCTCTTCGACCCCGAAGCCTGCCTGCTTCAGCCGCCGCGTGAAGCCGATGTCGGGGCCTTGCGACCACACCGCCAGCACGCCGCCCGACTTGAGGGCGCTGCGTGCGGCTGCGAGGCCCTGCAGGCTGTAGAGCGCGTCGTTGGATTTGTGGACGATGCCTTCCGGGCCGTTGTCGACATCGAGCAGGATGGCGTCCCAGGCCGCGGGCTGCGAGCGTATCAGCTGCCCGACATCGGTCTCCTGGATGGTGACGCGCGGATCGTCGAGACAGCCGCCAAAGATTTCGGCCATCGGACCGTGCGCCCAGGCGACAACGGCCGGCACCAGTTCAGCGATGACGATTCCGGCATCATTGGCCAATTCTGCAAGCGCGGCGCGCAAGGTAAAACCCATGCCAAGCCCACCGATCAGGATTGTTGGCTGGCTATGGCCGGCAATCCGCCCGCAGGAGAGTTTTGCCAGCGCTTCCTCGGAACCGCTGAGGCGGCTGTTCATGAGCTCGTTGGTGCCCAGCATGATCGAGAATTCGGTGCCGCGCCGCTTGAGGCGAAGTTCTTGTCCGCCGTCTGGGGTCTTCGCTGAATCGAGCTGGATCCACGGGATCATGATCTTTGTCCGACCATGATCTTTTCCGAAAACGGGGTCCCACTTTTCGGGATCATGGTTTAAGCCGCAACCGCGGGCTGGCTCCAGCGGGCGGCGAGCAGCCGGTAGGGGATGAGTGCGACGACGGCGATGATCAGCTTCACCGAGAGATCACCAAGCGCCCAGGAGATCCAGCGCATCGCCTCGACATGGAAGACGCCCATCAAGGGTGCGTTTTCCAACGCAAAGCCGTCGTTTGGTCCGGCGAAGGCAAAGGCAGCCGAGAAAGCGACGGTGAAGAACACGGCGGTGTCGAACACCGACCCGACCAGCGTGCCGATGATCGGCGCCCGCCACCAGCTCTGCCGGCGCAGCCGGTTGAACACGGTGACGTCGAGCAGTTGCGCGGAAAGGAACGCCGCTCCGGACGCGGCCGCGATACGCACCAGCCGGTCGGCGGCGGTCTCGAATTCGATCAGGCCGTGACGGAACAGGAAGGGCGGGACAAGGATCGAGCAGATCACCGCCGTCATGAAGCCGACAAGGACGATCCGGCGCGCCACAGTGGGTCCGTAGCGGCGGTTGGCGAGGTCGGTGACCAGGAACGAGAAGGGATAGGTGAAGGCCCCCCAAGTCAGAAGGTCGGCCAGCGAGAGGCCCCCGATCTGGCCCTGCATCGGGAATTGCACGAGAATGTTCGATGCCACGACGACAAGCGCCATGGCGGCCACGAAGGGCAAATACCGCGAGAAGGAAGTCATTTTTTTATCCTGGGTAATGGAACCAGCCAAGCATCGTGCCCATGCGGGCGATGCTCGCCTTCGTATGTGGGCACCGGATTGCCAAAACCTTGCGGCTTCGATCCGATGCCCCAAGGCCAACAAGATGTTGGCCAGAGGCCAACAAGATGTTGGCCAGGGCGGTCGTCCCCCGCCTTTGAACTGTTTAAGCGGCAGCCTGCTCGGCGGTCTTCTTGGCGATCTGCTTCTTCAGCAGACGGGCGCGCTGCGACAATTCCTTGACGTCGGCCTTGGCCAGGAAGGCGTCGAGACCGCCGCGATGTTCGACCGAACGCAGTGCGTTGGCCGAAATGCGCAGGCGCACATTCTGGTTCAGCGCTTCCGAAATCAGCGTCACATTGACGAGGTTCGGCAGGAAGCGACGCTTGGTCTTGTTGTTGGCGTGGCTCACATTGTTGCCGGACATGACTGCCTTGGCAGTGAGTTCGCAGGTGCGGGACATTGTTCTAACCTTCAGTTCTCGGGGTCTGCCAAACACTCAAGCCCACGCCGGGTGGCGCGCGGTTCTGGTCAGGCGGCCTTATGGAAAAAGTTGGCGTTCCATAGTTGCATTTCGCCGAGGCGTCAAGCTCCTGCATTGCCCACGGCGCGCCCGGCATTTTCATATTAAGGCCGGAATTCATCCTATAAGCGGTCTCATAGGGACATGCCAGACCGGAGTTGCCCGCCTCCGGCCGAAAATCAAGGACCCGATCCCGCCATGCTTCGTTCGTCACATGCCTTTGCCGCCATGCTTGCCGCAGCCTTGCCGTCCGCCGCGTCTGCTGCCTCGCCGCAGTCGTTCAAGGGCGAGTATACGGTGTCGTTCCTTGGACTTTCGATAGCGAAATCAACGTTTTCCAGCCGTTATGAGAACGGCGCCTACGCGATCGAAGGCAGCGTCAGCGCGGCAGGGTTGGCAAAACTGTTCGACGACACGCGTGGCACGATCTCGTCCAAAGGCACGATTGCGGGCAAGAGGATGGTGCCGCAGGCATTCCGCGCCGATTACACCTCCGGCAAGAAGGCATCGGTGGTCGACATCCGCTTTGCAAATGGCAGGGTCACCTCGACGCAGGTCGTCCCGGCGCCGGGCAAGCGCGACCCCAAGAGTTGGGTGCCGCTCGGTGCCGGCGACCTGGCATCGGTGCTCGATCCGATGGCTGCCACCGTCATCCATGCCGACAGCCTCGACCAGGTCTGCGGCCGCACGGTAAAGTTCTACGACGGCGAGATGCGCGCCGATCTGACGCTGACCTACGCTTCGAAGGGCACGATCTCGGTGCCGGGCTACAAGGGCGACACGGTTACCTGCCGGATGGGCTTCGAGCCGGTGGCTGGCTATCGCAAGGGCCGCAAGGCGCTCAACTATCTCAAGAGCAAAAGCCGCATGATGGTGACGTTTGCACCGCTCGGCCAAACCGGCGTATATGCGCCGATCTATGCCACGGTGGGCACGCAGATCGGCACCTTGACCATCAGCGCCGGACGTTTCGAAGCGGTACAATAGCCAGGCGCAGAATTGGCGCGCCACTGGAGACAGAATGGGGCGCGCAACACTGATCGGCTTTTCGGCGGTCGCCATGTGGGCGCTGCTCGCACTGCTCACCGATGCGTCGGGCCAGGTGCCGCCGTTCCTCTTGTCGGCGATCACCTTCTCGATCGGCACCGGTGTCGGGCTGGTCGCGCGGCTGTTCATGCCGGCACCCGACAAGAGCCAGAAGATACCGCCGCAGGTGTGGCTGATCGGCATTGCCGGGCTGTTCGGCTACCACTTTTTCTATTTCACCGCGCTGCGCAATGCGCCGGCGGTGGAGGCGAGCCTGATCGCCTATCTATGGCCTTTGCTGATCGTGCTCGGCTCGGCGCTGATGCCGGGCGAAAAACTGGCCTGGAACCATGTCGTCGGCGCGCTGCTCGGCCTTGCCGGCACCGTGCTGATCGTCACCAAGGGCGGGGGCCTCGCCTTCGACGCCCGTTACGCCTTCGGCTATGCGATGGCCGCCGTTTGTGCCGTGCTGTGGTCGTCCTATTCGCTGTTGTCGCGGCGCTTCCCGTCGGTGCCGACCAGCATCGTCACCTGGTTCTGCGCGGCGACCGCGGTGTTGTCGCTCGCCTGCCACCTGGCGCTGGAACAGACGGTTCTGCCTGACGGTCCCGGCCAGTGGCTGGCCGTGCTCGGCCTTGGCCTGATGCCGGTGGGGGCGGCCTTCTATGCCTGGGACATCGGCGTCAAGCGCGGCAATATCCAGGTGCTGGGTGCTGCAAGCTACGCCGCACCGCTGTTGTCGACGCTGGTGCTGATCGCGGCCGGCGTCGCCGAGCCGTCGCTGCGCATCCTCGCCGCCTGCGTGCTCATCACCGGCGGGGCCGCACTTGCAGCGAAGTCGCTGTTCCTGCGCAAACCGGCGGCTGAGAGCGGGGCCAGGGCATCCCAAAGCGGAGCCGGGGCATGACGATGCCGTTTGCCGGCGGCATCGACGCAAATGCCAATGCGACATTGATCTTTTCGCTGGCGGCGGCGGTGATCTACGCCTTTACGCTTGGCATGCCACCAACGCTCGCCCGCTCGGCGGCAAAGACGCTCGCCGTGGCGATGCTTGCCGTGCTGGCCGGGCTGCAGGGCGGCCCGCTGCTGCTCGCCGCCGCGCTCGCTCTCAGCGCTGTTGGCGACGCATTCCTGTCGCGCGACGGTGAAAAGGCCTTTCTCGGCGGGCTGGCCAGTTTTCTTGTCGCCCACATCGTCTATGTCGTGCTGTTCCTGCGCAGCGGTGGCGGGTTGGGGGTGCTTGGCGCCGAGTCGTGGCGCGGAGCGATCGCGCTCGCCATGGCGGTGTTTGCGGCCGTCATGCTGGCGGCGCTGTGGCGGCGCGTCGGTCCCGGCCTGCGTATCCCGATCGCCGTCTATGTCGCTGCGATCCTGGCAATGGGTATCTCGGCGCTGACCACCAGCAACGTCTCCGTGATCGGCGGTGCGCTGTTGTTCATGGCATCCGACGGGCTGCTCGCCACGGAGAAATTCCTGGTGGCCGCCATCTCGCCGCACCGCGCCTGGATGCGCTTCGCCGTCTGGGCGCTGTACTACGCCGCCCAACTCGCGATCACGCTTGGGTCCCTGCTATATCCGGGCTCTTATTGAGTTAAGGTTGTTTCGGCTGCCAGCCGGGTGCTGCCAGTTCGAAGGCGGCAAACTCGAAGCCCGGCGCGACGGTGCAGCCGACCAGCGTCCATTCGCCGAGGCTGCGCGCCGATTGCCACCAGCCCGCCGGCACGACGATCTGCGGCCGCTCACCGGCTGCGAGATCGATTCCAAGCACCTGCTCCACAACGGTGCTGCCTTCTTCCCACATTGCCAGTGCCAGCGGGGCGCCGGCATGGAAATGCCAGACCTCGGCGGCGTCCTTGACCCGGTGCCAGGCCGAAACCTGATGCTCCTCAAGCAGGAAATAAATGGCGGTCGAATGGCCGCGCGCGCCGCCAGTGCCATCGCGAAAGGTCTCGGCATACCAGCCGCCTTCCGGATGCGGCTTCAGCCCGAGCGTCGCGATGATTTCGGCGGAGCTGGTCATGGCGTCGACGATATCACGGGCTCTAGAAGTTGTCCTTGCGCTTGCGGATTTCGGCAAAGACCTCGGCGTCGGAAGCCTTCTCCAGCCCAAGATGCTTGCGGATCGCCGGGTCGTGCCAGCGCAGGAAGGGATTGGTCGACAGTTCCTCGC
>NZ_RZRO01000102.1:14239-23303 GCF_003997975.1 Mesorhizobium sp. M7A.F.Ca.US.005.03.1.1 | reverse complement strand
CAGGAGGAATCGGCCCGTGAACGACAACGAAGAACGCCCGGTCACCATCATCACCGGCCGGGTGTGGAAGAAAAAAGGCGGCAAACCGGAAGGCGTCCACGTCATGCTGGTTGCGCCCGACGACGATTCGGCGGTGCGCCGGGCGCTCGAATCGCTTGCCGCCGAAGGTTACGCCGAGGCCGAGCTCGACCAGATCGGCGACATGGACGGCATCCCCGACGAAGAGCCGCATATTTCCGCCTTCCAGGGCGCGCTCGAAGGCGAAGTGTCGATCGTTACCTTCGACGTGCCGATCTGACCCCGGTCCAGCTTTCGAATCGACTGCCGAACCGAATCGGCGACCGAGGCCTTCCCAGCCGACAAATGTGCTGCCGCTAAGGGAAGGCTGAGCTTGGCTGCTCGGCTTCGGCTTGCCCGAGGCAAGTGTTCTGATAAGAAGCCATCACCATCATCAAACAGACGGAGCGGCCGTGTCCCAGCCCATCAAGATAGGCATCGTCGGCGTCGGCAAGATCGTCCGCGACCAGCACCTGCCGGCCCTGGCGAAAGACCAGGACTATCGCCTCGTCGCGGCCGCCAGCCGTCACGGCAAGGTGGATGACATCCCGAATTTCCCCACCATCGAAGCCATGCTCGACGCCGTAGCCGAGCTCGAGGCCGTCTCGCTCTGCATGCCGCCGCAATTCCGCTACGACGCGGCGCGGACGGCGCTGACGGCAAAGAAGCATGTCTTCCTGGAGAAGCCGCCGGGCGCTACTGTCAGCGAGGTCGAAGACCTCAAGACATTGGCTGCGCACAACGGCGTCTCGCTGTTCGCCAGCTGGCACTCGCGCTATGCGCCGGCCGTCGAGGCCGCACGTGCTTTTCTAAGTTCAGCCCGCATCCGCTCGGCCGCCATCAACTGGAAAGAGGATGTGCGCCGCTGGCACCCGAACCAGGAATGGATCTGGGCTCCCGGCGGTTTTGGCGTCTTCGATCCCGGCATCAACGCGCTGTCGATTGCCACCCATATCCTGCCGGCCATGTTCATCACCTCGGCGGTGCTCAACTTTCCCGAAAACCGCGCCTCCCCGGTTGCCGCGCGCGTCACCTTCCGCACCTCGAATGGCCTGCCGGTGACGATGGACCTAGACTGGCTGCAGACAGGCCCGCAAAGCTGGGACATCCTGGCCGACACCGACAAGGGCGCCATGGTGCTGTCGGGCGGCGGCTCGAAGCTCGCCATCGACGGCAAGGTCATTCACGAAGAGCCGGAAGCGGAATATCCGATGCTCTACAAGCGCTTCGCCGAGATCGTGCGCGCCGGCGTTTCCGATGTCGATCTGGCCCCGCTCCAGCACGTCGCTGACGCCTTCATGCTCGGCAAGCGCAACGTAGTCGAGGCGTTTTTCGATTGAGCTCTGGAACCGCACTCGCTGATCGCGCGGCGGTCGCAGGTTGGGAATAGTCGCGCGACAGGATTGTCGCGCGACTGAGAACCAGCGGATCGCCAGGCTCAATTCCTGGTCCTGCAACCGGCACGCTTGACCATGTCGGCAATGATCAGTGGCGTCGCCGGTGTCTGAGACCAGTTACCCTGACGAGGGGCGCCCGCTTCAAGGGCGGCGCGCACCGCTCGTGTATCCAGGCTGAAAGAACTCTTGCAGGAAACGAGGCCGCCATTGCCGATCGTGTCGGCGATCACGCCGGCGGCTTCGCCAACCCCGGCGACATAGGCGACCAGCGTTTGCCTGGCGACCGGGCTCGTGTCGGCCTTGTCGAGCATTTCCATCACCTGCCCCACCAATATCCGGCCTGTCGCTGTCGACGGGAGGGCGATGGCAGCAAAAGGCGTTATGGACGCGGCGACAATCGCGATGGCTGCCACGGCAATCCGGCGTTTGAACGAAGGCATAGGTTTCTCCTGTGATGAGGAATTGACAAGAATCATCATTGCGCATAAATAGATTATTGTAAAACGATAATTCATTGCGATGGAGTGATAACGGCGATGATTGAACCTGTCATCACGGCTGTCCCTGCCGATCCTGCCCGCCAGCTTAGATTGAGACGCATCCGACTTTTCAGCCTAGTGCTGGCGAGGTGTTTTGTCGTCCTCGCCATATTGCTGACCATCGGTCTGCTGTTCTACTGGCTCAGCGTCTCCGCCAGTTCGATCGCGGCCGATGCGCAAATCCCACAGGAATGGCTGAGCGAGCTTGGCCTCGGTCGAAGACTGGTCGGGTTCGCGATCTCGTTCGTGCCGCTTGCCTGCCTCGTCTTCGCGCTCATGGCCGCAAGGCGCTGCTTCGGCGCTTTCGCGTCCGGCAACTTCTTCGGTCAGGGCGCCATCAGCAATTTGCGATACTTTGGCCTCGGCCTGCTGGCATCCGCCTTGCTGAAACCGGTTTCGGCGGCGGCATTGTCCGTTCTGCTCAGCTGGGACGCGCCTGCCGGCCAGCACCGGCTGACGCTCGGTCTCGACAGCGACACGATGCTGACCTTGCTGGCAGCTTGCATCGTTGCTGTCATCACCTGGGTCATGGCCGAGGCATCGGCACTCGCCGAAGAAAACGCGCAATTCATCTGATGAGGATCAGCTCATGCCCATAAGGGTCAGGCTCAATGTCGTCCTCGCCGAACGAAACGTGAAGTCAAAGGACCTGGCCGAATATGTCGGCATCACCGAGGCCAATCTTTCTCTTTTGAAGCAGGGAAAGGTCAAGGGTATCCGGTTCGACACGCTGGAGCGCATCTGCGACTATCTCGACTGTCAGCCGGGCGATCTGCTTCGCTTCGAGAGGGTGTCCGAATAGCACAAAAAAATAGGCCGCCGGGTTGCCCCGACGGCCTTATTGCCTGAGATCGTTGCCGTCCGCGCTTACTGCGCGGCGGTGGTCATGTCGGCCAGCATCGGCTCGGCGACTTCCGCACCCGAGGCCTTGCGGCGCTCGTCGATGATCAGTTCGTCGCGCGAGGTGGCGATGCGCCGGATCTGGCTCATCGTGCCGCCGGTACCGGCCGGGATCAACCGGCCGACGATGACGTTTTCCTTCAAGCCCTGCAGCATGTCGGTCTTGCCGGCAACGGCAGCTTCCGTCAGCACTCGCGTCGTCTCCTGGAAGGAGGCGGCCGAGATGAAGGACGGCGTCTGCAGCGATGCCTTGGTGATGCCGAGCAGCACCGGCAGGCCTTCGGCTGGCTTCTTGCCGTCCTCGACCAGACGCTCGTTGACCTCTTCCAGTTCGATCACGTCGACATGATCGCCCGGGATGTAGGTCGAGTCGCCCTGCACCGTGATCTCGACCTTCTGCAGCATCTGGCGAACGATCACCTCGATGTGCTTGTCGTTGATCGACACGCCCTGCAGACGGTAGACTTCCTGGATCTCGTTGACGAGGTAGGAAGCAAGTGCCTCCACGCCCTTGATCGCCAGGATGTCGTGCGGCGCCGGGTTGCCGTCGAGGATGTAGTCGCCCTTCTCGATGACATCGCCGTCCTGGAGATGGAACGGCTTGCCCTTCGGGATCAGGTATTCGACCGGCTCAAGCGTCGAGTCATGCGGCTCGATGATGATGCGACGCTTGTTCTTGTAGTCGCGGCCGAAGCGGATCGTGCCGTCGATCTCGGCGATGATGGCGTGATCCTTCGGACGACGTGCCTCGAACAGTTCGGCAACACGCGGCAGACCGCCGGTGATGTCCTTGGTCTTGGCGCTTTCCATCGGAATACGCGCCAAAACGTCGCCGGGGCGAACCTGCGAACCCGGCTCGACCGAAAGAATGGCCTCGACCGAGAGCAGGAAGCGGGCGTCGCCGCCCTTGGACAGCTTGCCGACCTTGCCCTTGGCGTCCTGGATCGCAATCGCCGGCTTCAGGTCGTTGCCACGTGGCGTCGAGCGCCAGTCGATGACCTCACGCTTGGTGATGCCGGTCGACTCGTCGGCCGTTTCCTGAACGGAAATGCCGTCGACCAGATCCTCGTACGACACCCTGCCCTCGATTTCGGTGAGGACCGGACGCGTGTAGGGATCCCACTCGGCGATACGCTGGCCGCGCTTCACCTTGTCACCATCGTCCACGAAGATGCGCGAACCATAGGTGAGACGGTGCGAGGCGCGCTCCTTGCCGGCTTCGTCGAGGATCAGCACCGCCATGTTGCGGCCCATGACCATCTGCTGGCCGTCGGAGTTGCGCACCACGTTGCGGTTGCGGATCTCGACCTTGCCCTCATACGAGGCTTCAAGGAACGAGCTGTCCACCACCTGCGCGGTACCGCCCATGTGGAAGGTACGCATGGTGAGCTGGGTGCCCGGCTCGCCGATCGACTGCGCCGCGATGACGCCGACGGCTTCGCCCTGGTTGACCGGGGTGCCGCGGGCCAGATCGCGCCCATAGCAGACCGCGCAGACGCCAACCCTGACTTCGCAAGTCAGTGCCGAGCGGATGCGGACCGACTGGACGCCGGCCTTTTCGATCTGTTCCACGTCACGCTCGTCCATCAGCGTTCCGGCCTTGACCAGGATCTCGCCCGACACCGGATGGGTGATGTCGTCGAGCGACGTACGGCCCAGCACGCGCTGGCCGACCGAAGCAACGACCTGACCGGCATCGACGATCGGCTGCATGGTGAGGCCCTTGTCGGTGCCGCAGTCGACGGAGTTGACGATGCAGTCCTGCGCCACGTCGACCAGACGACGGGTGAGGTAACCCGAGTTCGCCGTCTTCAAGGCGGTGTCGGCCAGACCCTTGCGGGCGCCGTGGGTCGAGTTGAAGTACTCGAGCACGGTCAGGCCTTCCTTGAAGTTCGAGATGATCGGCGTCTCGATGATTTCACCCGACGGCTTGGCCATAAGGCCGCGCATGCCGGCAAGCTGGCGCATCTGGGTGGGCGAGCCACGCGCACCGGAGTGCGACATCATGTAGATCGAGTTCATCGGCTTCTGACGGCCATTGTCCTCGAACTCGACCGCCTTGATGCGGGCCATCATCTCGTCGGCGACCTTTTCCGAGCACTTGGCCCAGGCGTCGACGACCTTGTTGTACTTCTCGCCCTGCGTGATCAGACCGTCATTGTACTGCTGCTCGTATTCCTTGGCCAAAGCCTCGGTGTCGGAGACCAGCTTGATCTTGGCATCCGGGATCAGCATGTCGTCCTTGCCGAACGAAATGCCGGCACGGCAGGCATGGCTGAAGCCGAGCGCCATGATGCGATCGCAGAAAATGACCGTCTCCTTCTGACCGCAATGGCGGTAGACGGTGTCGATCATCTTGGAGATGTTCTTCTTGGTCATCTCCTGGTTGGCGGTCTCGTAAGGCACGTTGACGTTCTTCGGCAGAAGCTCGCCGATGATCATGCGGCCAGGCGTGGTGTCATGGATCTTTGACACGACCTTGCCTTCGGCGTCGACCGTGCGGAAACGACCCTTGATCTTGGAGTGCAGCGTCACCGCCTTGGTCTCGAGCGCGTGCTGGAGTTCGCCCATGTCGGCAAACACCATGCCCTCGCCCGGCTCGTTCTGGTTGACGATCGAGAGATAGTAGAGACCCAGAACCATGTCCTGCGACGGTACAATGATCGGCGCGCCGGAAGCCGGGTGCAGGATGTTGTTGGTCGACATCATCAGCACGCGGGCTTCAAGCTGCGCTTCCAGCGACAACGGCACGTGAACGGCCATCTGGTCGCCGTCGAAGTCGGCGTTGAAGGCCGTGCAGACCAGCGGGTGCAGCTGGATCGCCTTGCCTTCGATCAGGATCGGCTCGAACGCCTGGATGCCGAGACGGTGCAGCGTCGGCGCACGGTTCAGCAGCACCGGATGCTCGCGGATGACCTCGTCGAGGATATCCCAGACTTCCGGACGCTCCTTTTCGACCAGCTTCTTCGCCTGCTTGACGGTCGAGGAGTAACCCTTGGCGTCGAGACGGGCGTAGATGAAGGGCTTGAACAGTTCGAGCGCCATCTTCTTGGGCAGGCCGCACTGGTGCAGCTTGAGCTCCGGACCGGTCACGATGACCGAGCGGCCGGAATAGTCGACGCGCTTGCCGAGCAGGTTCTGACGGAACCGGCCCTGCTTGCCCTTGAGCATGTCGGACAGCGACTTCAGCGGGCGCTTGTTGGCGCCGGTGATGACGCGGCCGCGGCGGCCGTTGTCGAACAGCGCATCGACGGCTTCCTGCAGCATGCGCTTTTCATTGCGCACGATGATGCCGGGGGCGCGCAGCTCGATCAGCCGCTTCAGGCGGTTGTTGCGGTTGATGACGCGGCGATAGAGATCGTTCAGATCCGACGTGGCGAAGCGGCCGCCGTCCAGCGGGACGAGCGGACGCAGGTCCGGCGGGATCACCGGAACCACCTTCATGATCATCCATTCCGGACGATTGCCGGATTCCATGAAGTTCTCGACGACCTTGAGCCGCTTCAGATACTTCTTCTGCTTCAGCTCGGAGGTGGTCGACGCCAGTTCCGAACGCAGGTCGCCGGCGATCTTCTCCAGGTCCATGCCGGCCAGGAGGTCATGAATGGCCTCGGCGCCGATCATGGCGGTGAACGAATCCTCGCCATACTCGTCGACGGCGATCATGTACTCTTCCTCGCTGAGCAGCTGGTGCTCCTTCAGCGCGGTGAGGCCAGGTTCGGTGACGATGTAGTTCTCGAAGTAGAGGACGCGCTCGATGTCCTTCAGGGTCATGTCGAGCAGCGTGCCGATGCGCGACGGCAGCGACTTCAGGAACCAGATATGGGCGACCGGTGCCGCCAGCTCGATATGGCCCATGCGCTCGCGGCGAACGCGCGACAGCGTGACTTCGACGCCGCACTTCTCGCAGATGACGCCCTTGTACTTCATGCGCTTGTACTTGCCGCACAGGCACTCATAGTCCTTGATCGGGCCAAAAATGCGCGCGCAGAACAGACCGTCACGCTCCGGCTTGAAGGTGCGGTAGTTGATGGTCTCCGGCTTCTTGATCTCGCCGAAAGACCAGGACAGAATCTTCTCAGGGCTGGCAAGCGATATCCGGATGGAATCGAACACCTGCGCAGGCGCCTGCGGATTGAAGAGATTCATGACCTCTTGGTTCATGCCGTTCTCCTTTTCGGGATCCTCGAAGATCCCTTGCATCTAGTCGCGAGCCAAACGCCCGCCGTCTTTGTCGGCCACTGGCCGTCGAATTCTTCCTGGTTGAGCATGATCCTGTCCGAAAACCGGTAGCCACTTTTCGGGATCATGCTCGAGGCGCGCCGCGGACAGCCGTGGCGCGCCATTGCCTTACTCGGCCGCGTCGGGCAGCCGGACAGGGTTGTCGTCGAGCTTGGTGTTCTCCAGCTCGACGTTGAGGCCGAGAGACCGCATTTCCTTGACGAGAACGTTGAAGCTCTCCGGGATGCCGGCCTCGAAGGTGTCGTCGCCACGCACGATCGCCTCGTAGACCTTGGTACGGCCGGCGACGTCGTCGGACTTCACCGTCAGCATTTCCTGCAGCGTGTAGGCGGCGCCGTACGCTTCCAGCGCCCAGACCTCCATCTCGCCGAAGCGCTGGCCACCGAACTGCGCCTTGCCGCCCAGCGGCTGCTGGGTGACGAGCGAGTACGGACCGATCGAACGCGCGTGGATCTTGTCGTCCACGAGATGGTGAAGCTTGAGCATGTAGATGTAGCCCATCGTCACCTTGCGATCGAACGGCTCGCCCGTGCGTCCGTCATAGAGCTGCGACTGACCGCTGCTGTGCAGGCCCGCCTGCTCCAGCATGATGTTGATGTCAGCCTCATGCGCGCCGTCGAACACCGGGGTCGCGATCGAGACGCCGCGGCGCATCTGCTCGCTGAGGCGAACGATGCTCTCGTCGTCATAGTCACGAACCGGCTCGTTGCGGTCGTTGGCCGGGATGAAGCTCTCGAGCGTCTTGCGCAGCGGCTTGATGTCGCCGGCCGCCTTGTACGTGTCGATCAGCTCGCCGATCTTCCTGCCCATGCCCGCACATGCCCAGCCCAGATGCGTTTCCAGGATCTGGCCGACATTCATGCGGCTCGGCACACCCAGCGGGTTGAGCACGATATCGGCATGCGTGCCGTCCTCGAGGAAAGGCATGTCCTCGACCGGAACGATCCGCGACACGACACCCTTGTTGCCGTGACGGCCGGCCATCTTGTCGCCGGGCTGCATCTTGCGCTTCACGGCCACGAAGACCTTGACCATCTTCATGACGCCCGGAGGCATTTCGTCGCCGCGCTGGACCTTCTCGACCTTGTCCATGAAACGCTGTTCAAGCGCCTTCTTGGAATCGTCATACTGGCCACGCAGCGCTTCCAGCTCGCTCTGGAGCTTTTCGTTCTCCACGGCAAACTGCCACCACTGCGAACGCGGATACTCGTCGAGCGTATCCTTGGACAGCGTCGAGCCCTTCTTGAAGCCCTTCGGTCCAGCGATCGCTTCCTTGCCGACGAGCACGTCGGAAAGACGCGCGTAGACGTTACGGTCCAAAATGGCCTGCTCGTCGTCGCGGTCCTTGGCGAGGCGTTCGATCTCCTCGCGCTCGATCGCCATGGCGCGCTCGTCCTTCTCCACACCGTGGCGATTGAAGACGCGCACCTCGACGACGGTGCCGAAGGTGCCAGGAGGCATGCGCATCGAGGTGTCGCGCACATCGGATGCCTTTTCGCCGAAGATGGCGCGCAGAAGCTTCTCTTCCGGCGTCATCGGGCTTTCGCCCTTCGGCGTGATCTTGCCGACCAGGATGTCGCCCGGCTGAACTTCCGCACCGATGTAGACGATGCCGGCTTCGTCGAGGTTCTTCAGCGCTTCTTCCGAGACGTTCGGGATATCGCGCGTGATTTCCTCCGGTCCAAGCTTGGTATCGCGCGCCATGACCTCGAACTCCTCGATGTGGATCGAGGTGAAGACGTCGTCGGCGACGATGCGTTCGGACAGGAGGATCGAGTCCTCGTAGTTGTAGCCGTTCCACGGCATGAACGCGACCAGCACGTTGCGGCCGAGCGCCAGATCGCCGAGCTCGGTCGACGGACCGTCGGCGATGATGTCGCCCTTGTTGACCCGGTCGCCCATGCGAACCAGCGGGCGCTGGTTGATGCA
>NZ_RZRO01000102.1:0-14229 GCF_003997975.1 Mesorhizobium sp. M7A.F.Ca.US.005.03.1.1 | reverse complement strand
CGCTGGAACTTCATCAACCGGTAGATGTCGACGCCGGACTTGCCCGGATCGAGATCTTCGGTGGCGCGGATAACGATACGCGTCGCGTCCACCTGGTCGACGATGCCGCCGCGGCGGGCGCCGATGGCGGCGCCCGAGTCACGGGCGACGATCGGCTCCATGCCGGTGCCGACGAACGGCGCCTCGGCGCGCACCAGCGGCACGGCCTGGCGCTGCATGTTCGAACCCATCAGAGCGCGGTTGGCGTCGTCGTTTTCCAGGAACGGGATCAGGGCCGCGGCCACCGACACCATCTGCTTGGGCGACACGTCCATCAGATCGACGTTTTCGCGCGGCGCCATCATCACTTCGCCGGCACTGCGGCAAATGACGAATTCGTCGACGAAACCACCGTTCTTGTCGAGCTCGGCGTTGGCCTGCGCAACATGGTGCTTGGCCTCTTCCATCGCCGAGAGATAGACGACGTCATTGGTCAGCTTGCCGTCGACGATCTTGCGGTACGGGCTCTCGATGAAGCCGTACTTGTTGACGCGTGCGAAGGTGGCCAGCGAGTTGATCAGACCGATATTCGGGCCTTCCGGCGTCTCGATCGGGCAGATGCGGCCGTAATGCGTCGGGTGCACGTCGCGCACTTCGAAGCCGGCGCGCTCGCGGGTCAGACCGCCCGGTCCAAGCGCCGAGAGGCGGCGCTTGTGGGTGATCTCCGACAGCGGGTTGGTCTGGTCCATGAACTGCGACAGCTGCGAGGAACCGAAGAACTCGCGCACGGCGGCAGCCGCCGGCTTGGCGTTGATCAGATCCTGCGGCATGACCGTGTCGATCTCGATCGAGGACATACGCTCCTTGATCGCGCGCTCCATGCGCAGCAGGCCGACGCGGTACTGGTTTTCCATCAGCTCGCCGACCGAACGCACGCGGCGGTTGCCGAGATTGTCGATGTCGTCGATCTCGCCCTTGCCGTCGCGCAGTTCGACCAGCGTCCTGACCACGGCCAGGATGTCGTCCTTGCGCAGCACGCGCACGGTGTCCTCGGCCTTCAGCTCGAGGCGCATGTTCATCTTGACGCGGCCGACGGCCGACAGATCGTAGCGCTCGCTATCGAAGAACAGCGAGTTGAACATGGCTTCGGCGGTTTCGAGCGTCGGCGGCTCGCCGGGGCGCATGACACGATAGATGTCGAACAGCGCGTCCTGGCGGCTCTCGTTCTTGTCGACGTTGAGCGTGTTGCGGATATAGGCGCCGACATTGACGTGGTCGATGTCGAGAACCTTGATCTCCTCTTCGCCGGTGCCGAGCAGCACCTTCAGCGTCTTCTCGTCGATCTCGTCACCGGCCTCGAGGAAGATCTCGCCGGTGGCGTAGTTGACGATGTCCTCGGCCAGATAGTTGCCGAGCAGGTCCTCGTCGGTCGCCTTGATCGCCTTCAGACCCTTTTCGCCAAGCGCCCGTGCCTGGCGTGCGGTGATCTTCTTGCCGGCCTCGACGACGACTTCGCCGGTATCGGCATCGACCAGGTCGCCGACAGCCTTGAGGCCGCGGAAACGCTCGACGTTGAACGGAATGCGCCAATGGTCGCCGGCACGCTTGTAGGTGATCTTGTTGTAGAAGGTCGACAGGATCTCTTCGCCGTCCATGCCGAGCGCCATCAGCAGCGACGTCACCGGAATCTTGCGGCGGCGATCGATGCGGGCGTGCACGACGTCCTTGGAATCGAACTCGATGTCGAGCCACGAACCGCGATACGGGATGACGCGCGCGGCAAACAGAAGCTTGCCCGACGAGTGCGACTTGCCCTTGTCATGGTCGAAGAAGACGCCCGGCGAACGGTGCATCTGCGAAACGATGACGCGCTCGGTGCCGTTGACGATAAAGGTGCCGTTCAAGGTCATGAGCGGCATGTCGCCCATGTAGACGTCCTGCTCCTTGATGTCCTTGATGGACTTGGCGCCGGTGTCCTCGTCGATATCGAACACGATGAGGCGCAGCGTCACCTTGAGCGGCGCGGCATAGGTGAGGTCGCGCTGACGGCATTCGTCAACGTCGAATTTCGGTCCTTCGAACTCGTACTTCACGAACTCCAGCATGGAGGAGCCGGAAAAATCGGAGATCGGGAAGACCGACTTGAAAACGGCCTGCAGCCCCTCGTCCGGACGCCCACCCTTGGGCTCCGCCACCATCAGGAACTGGTCATAGGATGCCTTCTGAACCTCGATCAGGTTCGGCATCTCCGCAACTTCCGGAATCTTTCCGAAGAACTTGCGTACGCGTCTGCGGCCATTGAAAGTCTGGGTCTGGGCCATCGTCGCTCCTTAGCTCTAAACTCGGGACGAGCCTCGCCGCGGCTCGCCTTGCATACTGGGCCACCTTGGCGGCAACCCTCTGTCTGTTTTCCCGGCGCCTGTCGGCGGCCGGCTAGAACGGGAGAAAACCCGTTTCCTGAAGGCCGGTTTTCGGCCCTCAGGAAAGAGGTTCTCGCAAAATCTCGCGTTACGCGCTCTCCCTTCGGGCGAAGGGAGTGGCGGACGGCGCGAGGCCGCCCGCCGCTTTTACGCTTACTTCAGTTCGACCTTGGCGCCGGCTGCTTCCAGCTGGGCCTTGAACTTGTCAGCGTCGGCCTTGGAAACGGCTTCCTTGACCGGCTTCGGAGCCGCTTCAACCAGATCCTTGGCTTCCTTGAGGCCAAGACCGGTGATGGCGCGGACTTCCTTGATGACGTTGATCTTCTGAGCGCCTGCGTCGGTGAGGACGACATCGAATTCCGTCTTTTCCTCGGCCGGAGCAGCAGCGGCCGCAGCGCCGCCAGCAGCGGCAACCGCCACCGGAGCAGCAGCCGAAACGCCCCACTTTTCTTCCAGAAGCTTCGACAGCTCGGCCGCCTCGAGGACGGTCAGCTTCGAAAGGTCGTCTACGATCTTTGCGAGATCAGCCATTGTTGTGTTCCTTCATAAGGTTCGAACGTGTGTTTGTGATAGCGAGGAACGGCCTCATGCCGCCTCGTCCTTCCGGGCGTAAGCGCCGATGACGCGCGCGACCGAGGCCGCTGGCGCATTGACGATCTGGGCGATCCGGGTTGCCGGCGTGGCGATCATGCCAACCAGCCTGGCGCGCAGCTCATCGAGCGACGGAAGTGTGGCGAGTGCCTTCACACCGTCGGCATTGAGCGAGGTGGTGCCCATTGCGCCGCCGAGAATGACGAGCTTGTCATTTCCCTTGGCGAAATCGGACGCGACCTTCGGCGCCGCAATCGGATCCTCCGAATAAGCAATCAGCGTCTGTCCCTTGAACAGCTCGATGATCGATGCGGAGTCCGTGCCCTGAAGAGCGATTTTGGCGAGACGGTTCTTCGCGACTTTGACGGTGCCACCGGCAGCGCGCATTTTCGACCGAAGGTCGTTCATTTGCGCGACGGTGATACCGGCGTAGTGGGCCACGACCACTGAACCTGCGTTCGAGAACGCACCGTTCAGGCCCGTGACGAGTTCGCGTTTTTCCGCTCTGTCCACTGCCTATCTCCAGTTGACCCCAATCCTGTTAACGGGAACATCCCATTGACGAGGACAGGCGTCGGGTTGCCTTTTGTCGGCCGGGCCATCCAGTAACGGATCTCCCGAACGACGCTCGAGGATCCTGCCCCCTTTCGCCACATCGACAGTCAAGCCGGCGATGCGCAGACAAAAGGCAAACACGGTTCGAACCTTTCATTGGAGCAATCGCTCCGTTGTCCGGTCTTCACCCGTCTCATGCAGGCCCAAATCGAATTAAGGCTTCTGGGCCGCCTGCAATCTCGGACAGGATGTCCGGAAACCTTTCGGCTTCCGGTACCGGGCCGCCGACAAGTCGGAGGTCCGGAATTCACTTGCGGATCAGCCGCTTGCCGGCCGATCCAAATGTTCGTATCAGGACGCGTTAAGCGTCGCGACGTCGAGCTTGAGGCCCGGGCCCATCGTCGAGGTGACCGACACCTTCTTGACGTAGTTGCCCTTGGCGCCAGTCGGCTTTGCCTTGGTCACCGCATCGGCGAAGGCGCGGATGTTCTCTTCCAGGGCCTTGACGTCGAACGAGACCTTGCCGACGCCGGCATGGACGATGCCAGCCTTCTCGACACGGAACTCGACGGCGCCGCCCTTGGACGCCTTGACGGCGGCGGCAACGTCGGTGGTGACGGTTCCGACCTTCGGGTTCGGCATCATGCCGCGCGGGCCGAGCACCTTGCCCAGACGGCCGACCAGCGGCATCATGTCCGGCGTGGCGATGCAGCGATCGAAATCGATCGTGCCCTTCTGGACGATGTCGACCAGATCCTCGGCACCAACGATGTCGGCGCCGGCAGCGCGCGCTTCGTCGGCCTTGTCGCCACGGGCGAACACGGCGACACGTACCGAGCGGCCGGTGCCGTTCGGCAGGTTGACCACGCCGCGGACCATCTGGTCGGCATGGCGCGGGTCGACGCCGAGGTTCATGGCGACTTCGATGGTCTCATCGAACTTCACCGAGGAACGGTCCTTGAGCAGCTTCAGCGCATCACCCAGGGCATAAGCCTTGTTGGGATCGATGCCTTCGCGGGTCTTCGATACACGCTTTGCAATCTTTGCCATGATCTTAGCCCACCACTTCCAGACCCATCGAGCGGGCGGAGCCCTCGACCATGCGCATGGCCGCTTCGACGTCGTTTGCGTTCAGGTCTTTCATCTTCGCGGTGGCAATCTCGCGGACCTTGTCACGCGAAACCGTACCGGCCTTGACCTTGCCCGGCTCCTTGGAACCAGAGGTCAGGTTCGCCGCCTTCTTCAGGAAGTAGCTCACCGGCGCCGTCTTCATGACGAAGGTGAAGGACTTGTCCTGATAGTAGGTGATGACAACCGGAACCGGCGATCCCTTTTCCATTTCCTGGGTCTGCGCGTTGAACGCCTTGCAGAACTCCATGATGTTGATGCCACGCTGACCAAGCGCCGGGCCGATCGGGGGAGACGGCGTAGCCGATCCCGCTTTCACCTGGAGCTTGAGCTGGCCTGCAATTTTCTTAGCCATCTCTTTTCCTGCCTTTGTCTATGCCGGTCATGCCGGCGGTTGCAGTCTGGTGGTGCGATCCATGCGGCCGGCTAAAGCCGCATTCGTCTCCCACCGTTCTCAGGCCGCGCTTCCGCGCCGCCTCCCCTGATCGCCAAACCGGCTTCAGGGATTTCGGATCAGCCCTTTTCGACCTGCCCGAATTCCAGATCGACAGGCACGGCGCGCCCGAAGATCGAAACTTCCACCTTGAGCCGCGCCCGCTCCTCGTCCACTTCCTGGACGAAACCGTTGAACGACGCGAAGGGACCATCCGAAACGCGGATCGCTTCGCCGATCTCGAACGTGACCGAGGGCTTGGGCCGCTCGACGCCTTCCTGGACCTGGTTCAGGATGCGCTGCGCTTCCGCCTCGGTGATCGGCACCGGCTTGGAGTCACCCAGGAAGCCGGTGACCTTCGGCGTGTTCTTGACCAGCGAGAACACGGCGTCGGTCAGATTGGCCTTCAGCAGCACATAGCCCGGGAAGAACTTGCGCTCGGCATCGACCTTGCGGCCGCGGCGAACTTCGACGACCTTCTCGGTCGGAACCACGATCTGGTGGATGTCGGCAGACAGGCCCTTCTGCTTGGCCTTGTTCTCGATATCCTCGGCGACCTTCTTTTCAAAGTTCGAATAGGCGTGGACGATGTACCAGCGCGCGGTCATTTCAAGACTTCTCCGTAATCGCCGGACTTAGCGTCCGATGCCCAGAATCTGTTCGACCGCGAGGCCCATGAGCTGATCAGCGGTGAAGAAAAAGATCATCGCGATCACTGCGAAGGCCAGAACCATCACCGTCGAGATCATCGTTTCGCGCCGCGACGGCCAAGTCACCTTGGCGGTCTCCGCGCGAACCTGCTGGAGAAAGACGAAAGGATTTGTGGTTTTCGAAGCCATATGCCGCTCTGTCTTCAAGACCCGTTGGCCGGGTCTCCTGGATGATCCCGCTGGCCGGGACGTGCCGCCTGAGCGAATTTCGCGCCGAATCAGCGCAATCATTTCGCCCATGCAAATCAGACGCGTAAAGCCGGTTTCCCAGCTCCACGCGTCGCGTGTCTGTTTCGTCTACATAAAACCGATTCTTGATCCACGCAAGTGGCAAGTCTCCGCTTTATGACCAAACACCGCCTCGGAACCATCCAGTCGTTCCGTCCCGGCTATGGCGCTCTTATGCCCCAATCGACCCTATATGGCAAGCGGGTTGCCGATTTTCAAAGGCCGGACCATGGAAATATCGTTTTGAACGCCATTCCGAAACGGCGAGACATTGGGTTGAATGCCATTCAGGGAATGGCACGGGCAGCAGGGCTCGAACCTACGACCTGCGGTTTTGGAGACCGCCGCTCTACCAACTGAGCTATGCCCGTACGTGCGCATGTCGGCGCAGCAGGCGCTTCCTAAAAGCTTCCGCACGCTCTGTAAAGAGCGGTTTGCATGCAAACACGCCTTAACCTCTGCGCCAGAAATCGGGATAGTCGACAACCAGCCCGTTGCGGTCGATTTCAAGTTCCCGCCTGAAGTCGCTGGCGCGCGATTCATAGAGATATCGCCTGCCCTCTTCGAGGCATGTGTAGCGCTGCGGGTTGGCGACGACCGTGAGGGCGGGGAAGTCGATGAAGGCAGTGGTTATCTCGGCACTCTGCCCGGCGGAAAGTTGCAATCGCCGGATCGGCAGCGTGTTGGTGAACGGCGTGATGGTCAGGTCGGGATCGAAAATGCCGTCGAGCTCCGGCATCGGCAGGCCGTCCCTGGTCCAGCGACCATCGCCATCGGCGGCAAGAACAAGCGTGCGGCCGCTACCGATCATATCGACAACGACACGCCTGGCGTGCCAGCCGACATCGCAAACGATGCGGTAACGGACGGCAAAAGGCGTTTGCCCGGAGCAGACTGCGACAGAGTCGGCCGAGACCTCCCCTGCCCGCTCCTGCAGCACCAAATGTTCGAGACCCGGTCCGTCCCACTCGCGCCAACGTATGATCTTCACATCTTCCGGCATCAGCCCAACACCTCCATGGCGACTGGACGCTAGTTTGTACCCGGTGGCTGATAGGGGCCGCCCGGCACACCCCAGCCCCAGGCCGGCATCGGTTCCGTCTGCGGATCGCAGGTTTCGCCGAGATTGGAGTTCATCTTGGCCAGGCGCGATCCCCATTCGACATAGCCCATGAAGGCCGAACGGAATTCCGGATCGTCAGGCAGGCCGACCGCGTCGGCGGCATCGGCCAGGAGGCTGATCCAGCGGCGGCGCTGCTCCTCGCTCAGATGCTTGCCCAGATGGTGCATGACCATCTCGCGGTGGCCGCCGAACTGCTCGCTGTAGGTCTTCGGTCCGCCGAAAACCTCGCCGATGAAGGCCGCGACATGGGCGGGGTGATCCGGCGACATGGTCTTGAACACCGGCCCGACGATCGGGTCCTGCGCCACCTTGTCATAGAAGGTCTGGGTGAGCCGGTTCAAGGCCTCGCTGCCGCCGGCCCATTCGTAGAGTGTCGGGATATCCTGGCCCATTCTCGATCCTCCGCTTGCCTGAAGCCGCCAGCAGCGACGATAGCGGAAAAATCGAAAGCGGCTCAACCTGCCTCGATGGCCAGTTTCGGGCTCCGTCGCCCACTACAATTTGGCCGGCGCGTCAGCCTCGGCATTGGCGGAAGGCCGGATCCGGCAATTCTCGGGTCTTGGCACCGCCTCGCAAATGGTGGCGCCGGTCAGCGCGTCGACCGATTGCAGGCTCGTCGTCAGGCCAACCTTCAGCATCATGTCGGGTTCCAGCCGGCGCTCGACCGAGCGCCGCTCGATCGCCGCGAACAGGGCGGAACTGATCGCCATCTCCTCCAGGTAAGCCTTGACCATCAGCTTTTGCCCCATCGGGTAGAGGCTAAGTCGCGCCTGGGGACCGACAAGCCGCCTGATGCCGCCGGCAAGCATGAACGCGCAGGCCGAATCGCACTCCACGCCCGCATCGATGCTCAGCCCGGCATAGGCGCCCTCCTTGGCCAGGCGATTCCACGCTCCTGGGTCACAGCCGACGAAATCGGTGCGGCCAACGGCGACGTCGAGCTTCTTTTCATGGATAAGCCGTCCCGCCGCCAGGGCGCTGAACAGATCGCCTCCCTTCGAGCTGATCACGACAGGCAGTTGCCGTTTGCCGAGCGTGGCGAGCAGCTGGCGCAGCTTCTGCGGGGTCTGGGGGGTGATCGCGCCTTCCGCCGAGATCCATTCCGGGCAGTCTGGATTGCAGAGCGGATTGGTGCCGCGAACGACAACGAAGCGCATGTCTTCATCGCGCCGCGCCGCCTCGGGTTCGATCGCTGGCGGAGTAGGCCTGGCCGCGGTCGCCATCAGGCCATCAGGCTTGTTCCCCGGCACTTCCCGGCAATTCGTGGCCAGGCGGCCGGGTTCGCACAGGCTCGCCGCGGTCAACAGGCCCACGGCGTCCGTGCTGGTGACCAGCTTCATCGCCAGCATGTCATCGAGGGCGATCTGGTGGATTTCGCTGGCCGGGGTGCCCTTCATCGTTTCGAGCATGCTTTGTTCGATGCCCATCTGGTCCAGGTAGGCCGCCAGCTTTTTCTCCACCGACTTGCTCATTTCGTAGGTCTTGTAGCTGCCGGCGTTCTTGCGGCTGACGATCTTCGTGTTGAGGATCTTCTTCTTGCCCCCGACGATCCGATAGGTGGTCCGGTATTGCAATTTCGTGCGGATGTAGGTCGTGGTGATCTGATGGACGCCGAGATAGGCCCATTCGCCAGCCACTCGCCTGATGCCGCCGGCAAACATCAGAGGACAGGCGGAATTGCACATGGCGCCATAGTCGATGACATCGCCGAAGTAGCGGGCGTCACGGTCCTGGCACCCCTTCGCGTCGGGCTGGCAGCTGGAAAACACCGTCTTGCCGATGGCGATATCGAGCTTGTTCTTGCGGATCAGCCGGCCAAGCGTCAGCGCCGCCTCGACATTGCCGCCGGGAGAATCCACGACAACAGGCAGTTTCCGCCCGCCAAGCGTCTTCAGCATGCGTTTGAAGAGCGCCGGAGTTCCGGCTTCTATGGAGCCCTCGGCCGATATCCATTCCGGACAGATCGGCTCGCACCCCGCTGCGTTGCTGCGGACAATGCCGAACCGCATCGTCGGCCCAAGATCCGGCGCCGCATCCGCCGCGAAGGCTGCCGGGCCTGTGGCAAGCAACGCAATCAGCCAGGTCAGAGCCAGCGGCCACAATGCCCGACGATGAAAATACCGCCTTGGAACCATTTGGAAAAAGCCCCTTGATGCAACCTATACTAGACGAGGTCCAGAGCCTTGCAACAGGGTTCGGCCGACGGGGCGGCAGCCGATAGCCCGGCAAACAAAAAGGGCGGCCCGAAGACCGCCCTTTCTTGTCGATCCGGCGAATGCCGGGCTCGGTTATTCCTTGATGGTGACGACGATGCCGGCACCGACGGTGCGGCCGCCTTCACGGATAGCGAAGCGCAGCTTCTCTTCCATGGCGATCGGCACGATCAGCTCGACATCGACCGTGATGTTGTCGCCCGGCATCACCATCTCGGTGCCTTCCGGCAGCGACACGATGCCGGTCACGTCGGTCGTGCGGAAGTAGAACTGCGGACGGTAGTTGGTGAAGAACGGCGTGTGACGGCCACCTTCGTCCTTGGTCAGGATGTAGGCTTCGGCCACGAACTTCTTGTGCGGCTTCACCGTGCCCGGCTTGGCCAGAACCTGGCCGCGCTCGACACCTTCACGATCAACGCCGCGCAGCAGCGCGCCGATGTTGTCGCCAGCCTGGCCCTGATCGAGCAGCTTGCGGAACATTTCCACGCCCGTGCAGGTCGTCTTGGTCGTCGGACGGATGCCGATGATCTCGAGTTCCTCGCCGACCTTGACCACGCCGCGCTCGACGCGGCCGGTCACGACCGTGCCGCGGCCCGAGATCGAGAACACGTCTTCGATCGGCATCAGGAACGGCTTGTCGAGCGGACGGACCGGCGTCGGGATGTAGGCATCGACCGCAGCCATCAGCTCGCGGATCGCGTCTTCACCGATCTTCTTATCCGAGTCTTCGAGAGCAGCCAGAGCCGAACCCTTGACGATCGGAATGTCGTCGCCGGGGAATTCGTTCTTGGTCAGAAGCTCGCGAACCTCGAGCTCGACCAGTTCGAGCAGCTCGGCGTCGTCGACCTGGTCGACCTTGTTCAGGAACACCACGATCGACGGCACGCCGACCTGACGGGCCAGCAGGATGTGCTCGCGGGTCTGCGGCATCGGGCCGTCGGCGGCCGACACGACCAGGATCGCGCCGTCCATCTGCGCGGCGCCGGTGATCATGTTCTTCACATAGTCGGCGTGGCCGGGGCAGTCGACGTGAGCGTAGTGGCGGTTGGCCGTCTCGTATTCGACGTGAGCCGTCGAGATCGTGATGCCGCGCGCCTTCTCTTCAGGGGCAGCGTCGATCTGGTCGTAGCGCTTGTATTCGCCAAAATACTTGGTGATCGCCGCCGTCAGCGACGTCTTGCCATGGTCGACGTGGCCAATCGTGCCGATGTTCACGTGAGGCTTGTTACGCTCGAATTTACCTTTGGCCATAATCGTTCTCCGTCTATTCTACCCGCTTGGGGGAAATTGTTATTCGCTCTTCAGATCCGGCACCGCGCAAGAGACGCGACGTCGATGGCTAAGGAACCCTTACGCGTATTTCTTCTGGACTTCCTGGGCCACTGCGGTCGGGACCGGCTCGTAGTGATCGAACTGCATCGTGTAGGCCGCACGGCCCTGGCTCATCGAGCGCAGGTTGTCGACATACTTGAACATGTTGGCGAGCGGCACCATCGCGTTGATGACCACGGCGACACCACGTGCTTCCTGACCCTGGATCTGGCCACGACGACCGTTCAGATCGCCGATGACGCTGCCGACATAGTCTTCCGGCGTCACGACTTCGACCTTCATGATCGGCTCGAGCAGCTGCACGCCAAGCTTGGGTGCTGCTTCACGGAAGCAGGCGCGGCCGGCGATTTCGAAGGCCAGAACGCTGGAGTCGACATCGTGGTAAGCGCCGTCGATGAGGGTCGCCTTGACGCCGATCATCGGGAAGCCCGCGAACGGACCCGAGGTCATGACGCTGTTGATACCCTTTTCGACACCAGGGATGTATTCCTTCGGCACGGCGCCGCCGACGATCTTGGTATCGAACTCGAACTCGCTGCTATCGGGGTTCGGCTCGAACAGGATCTTGACGCGAGCGAACTGACCGGTACCGCCGGTCTGCTTCTTGTGCGTGTAGTCCTGCTCGTGCTTGCGGGTGATCGTCTCGCGATAGGCCACCTGTGGTGCGCCGACATTGGCCTCGACCTTGAACTCGCGACGCATGCGGTCGACGATGATGTCGAGGTGGAGTTCGCCCATGCCGGAAATGATGGTCTGGCCGCTTTCCTCGTCGGTCTTGACGCGGAAGGACGGATCCTCGGCGGCCAGGCGGTGAAGGGCGAGGCCCATCTTTTCCTGGTCGTTCTTGGTCTTCGGCTCGATGGCGATCTGGATGACCGGATCGGGGAATTCCATGCGCTCGAGAATGACCGGATGCAGCGGATCGCTCAGCGTGTCGCCGGTGGTCGTGTCCTTGAGACCGGCAAGAGCAACGATATCGCCGGCAAAAGCCTCTTCGACGTCGGCGCGCGAGTTCGCATGCATCTGCAGCATGCGGCCGATGCGCTCTTTCTTGCCCTTCACGGTGTTGTCGACCGAGATGCCCTTGGTGAGCCTGCCCGAATAGATGCGCGCAAAGGTCAGCGAACCGACGAACGGGTCGTTCATGATCTTGAAGGCGAGCATCGACAGCGGCTCGTTGTCGTCGGCATGACGCTCGATCTCGGCGTCGGTCTTGGCATCGACGCCCTTGATGGCGGGAACATCGGCCGGCGACGGCAGATATTCGACGACGGCGTCGAGCAGCGGCTGCACGCCCTTGTTCTTGAAGGCCGAGCCACAGAACATCGGGTAGAACTTGACCGCGATGGTGCCCTTGCGGATCAGCGCGCGAATCTCGTCATTCGACGGCATCTTGCCTTCGAGGTAATTCTCAAGCGCCGTCTCGTCCATTTCGACGGCAGCCTCGATCATCTTCTCGCGGTATTCTTCGGCACGAGCCTTGAGGTCGTCCGGGATCTCGACGATATCCCAGGCAGCGCCCAGCGTCTCGTCGCGCCAGACCAGCGCGTTCATCTCGACGAGGTCGACAACGCCCTTGAACTCGGTCTCGGCGCCAATCGGCAGCTGCATGACAACAGCATGCGCACCGAGGCGCGAGCCGATCATCTCGACCGAGCGATAGAAGTCGGCGCCGATCTTGTCCATCTTGTTGCAGAAGATCATGCGCGGAACGCGATACTTGTCGGCCTGGCGCCAGACAGTCTCGGTCTGCGGCTCAACACCGGCATTGGCATCGAGCAGCGCGATGGCGCCGTCGAGCACGCGCAGCGAACGCTCGACCTCGATGGTGAAGTCGACGTGGCCGGGGGTGTCGATGATGTTGAAGCGGTGCATCTTGCCGTCACGAGCCTTCCAGAAGGTCGTGGTCGCGGCGGACGTGATGGTGATGCCGCGCTCCTGCTCCTGCTCCATCCAATCCATGGTGGCAGCGCCGTCGTGGACTTCGCCGATCTTGTGCGACTTGCCCGTGTAGTAGAGGACGCGCTCGGTGGTCGTCGTCTTACCGGCGTCAATATGCGCCATGATACCGAAATTGCGGTAGTCTTCGATTTTGTATTCGCGGGCCATCGTAGCTGCCTCTCAGTCTCGTTCGCGCTTTACCAGCGGTAGTGCGCGAAAGCGCGGTTGGCTTCAGCCATCTTGTGGGTGTCTTCACGCTTCTTGACAGCGGTGCCGCGGTTGTTGGCCGCGTCCATCAGCTCGCCGGAGAGGCGGTCGACCATCGTGGTCTCGTTGCGGTTGCGGGCCGCAGCAATCAGCCAGCGAATGGCCAATGCCTGGCGGCGCTCGGGGCGCACGTCGACCGGAACCTGGTAGGTGGCGCCGCCGACACGGCGCGAACGCACTTCCACATGCGGCGCGACATTGTCGAGCGCCTGATGGAAGACGGTGACCGGCTCCTGCTTGGTCTTCGACTGAACCTGGTCGAGCGCGCCGTAGACGATGGTCTCGGCGACCGACTTCTTGCCGTCATACATGACGGCGTTCATGAACTTGGTGACGATCAGATCGCCGAACTTCGGGTCCGGATTGATCTCACGCTTTTCTGCACTGTGACGACGCGACATGGCTTTTGTCTCTCAATCTCATAGCCCGACGCACTCAAGGAGCGCCAAGGCCGGAAAATCTTACTTCGGACGCCCCTTACTTCGGGCGCTTGGCGCCGTACTTCGAACGGCGCTGCTTGCGGTTCTTCACACCCTGCGTGTCGAGCACGCCGCGGATGATGTGGTAGCGAACGCCCGGAAGATCCTTGACGCGGCCGCCGCGGATCATCACCACGGAGTGTTCCTGAAGGTTGTGGCCTTCGCCGGGGATGTACCCGATCACTTCAAAACCATTGGTCAGGCGGATCTTGGCCACCTTGCGCAGCGCCGAGTTCGGCTTCTTCGGCGTCGTTGTATAGACGCGCGTGCAGACGCCCCGCTTCTGCGGGTTCTGCTGCATGGCCGGGACCTTGTTGCGCTTCACCGGCGCAATGCGCGGCTTGCGGATCAGCTGGTTGACGGTAGGCATTAAACCCTCTTGTCTCTCAATTCCGTGTCTCGCCCGGTCAGGGCCGCTCAAAGCGTCATTTCCATACGCAAATTCGGGCCATAAACCGCGCCTCGCGGTCTTGCCCGAACAAAAGGCAGAGGAAGCGGAAGCCGCTTCGTGCACGCCGGAAATGTCTTTTCGCTCGTAAAACGAACCCTGTTTGAGGCAAACTCCAAAGCGTGTCGCTTCGGAAGGGAGAGCCTCACATCGGTTCTGACTGGGCGGCTTCTACCCGTAAGACCGCGGACCGTCAAGCCCGGAGCACCAAATATTGCGCGCCGACCAAGGCTTGGCAGCCATGCGAAAACCGCATGTAATTTTCTTTCGCATTTTTGCAAGAGCGAGGAAGAAAGTGACAAGCCTTCAGGCAAAGTGAATGGGTTTGCGCTGTTGCGCGGCCTTGCTTCATGCGAAAAGGCCGCATGAGCAGTCAAAACCC
>NZ_RZRO01000101.1:0-23306 GCF_003997975.1 Mesorhizobium sp. M7A.F.Ca.US.005.03.1.1 | reverse complement strand
GCCTACGTCCATGTCGCCATGGGAACGCTCGTCGACGATCCATCCATTCGTCCAACCGGGCACATCTTCGTCGGTTCGAAGGCGGGCTGGTTCACCATCACCGATGACCTGCCGCAGTATCAAGAGCACGTGATTGCCGGCTCCGACCAGCAATAGGCTGGAACCACAGCGGGCCAATCCCGTTTATTCGACGCCCGTTTGCCGGGAATTGACCTTGGCCTCATCTCGTCGGCGGTAGCGGATGCCTGACGTCTGTAGAACGATGTCGGGAATGCATGTTCTTGCGCCGACCAAGGAATCAGCCCAGCATCCAAGGGCTGGGAGAGAAAAAGCATTTATGGCCGGACGCGGCATATCTGCGACCCGACGATCCGGCCACTGGGAAGATACGTTCCGGGAACGGGCAAGCGAAACGCTTGATGCTCGTTTGAAAGGAACGTTTCCATGTCTGCTGCCACACTCAGATCGGCCAATGCCGTTCAACCGGCTGGCCGACTTTTGTTTTCCCTGTTCGCGATCGGCGCGATGGCAATGCTGACGGCACCTGCCTTCGCGCATGACGCCACGCCCACGGCGGCAAAGCCACAAGGCTGGAGTTATCCGTTCGCATGCTGCGCCAACTATGATTGTCGCACGACCCATACGGGCGAAGTGCTGGAGAAACCCGAGGGCTATGTCATCGCCGGAACGGGTGAGGTCGTTCCAATGACCGACAAGCGTGTCAAGGACAGCCCGGACGGCGAGTTCCATTGGTGCGCGCACCAGGGGGGGCTCGACGCCGGCAGGACAATCTGCCTGTTCGTGCCGCCGCGCTCTTATTGACGATAGGAACGCATTCCGAAGTCCGCCTGGTCGCGTGTGACGGGACGGGCTTGCTGAGACCAGCCTGTCGCGGTAGCGCCGGGTGATGCTTGCTGACAGACAGTTGTCAGGAGCACCTCTTTATGCTGCCTTTGCCGCACAGGGTGGCGCGACAGGAGGAGTTCGTTGATGACCATCAAGGCAAGCTGTCATTGCAAGGCGACGACGTTCGAGGTTTCGCAAGCACCGCAGACGGTGACGCAATGCACCTGTTCTTTCTGCTCGAAACGCGGCTCGCTCTGGGCCTATTACGTGCCTTCGCAATTCAAGCTCACCAGCCCGATGGAGAACGTCTCTTTCTATCGTTGGGGGTCGAAGACCGTAAAGCACGGTTTTTGCGCCACCTGCGGCTGCGGCACCTTTACCGAAACGCCGGACTGGTCGACAGGCGAGCCGGATTTCGACAATCCCAAGATCAGCGTCAACTCGCGGCTGTTCGATGATTTCGATCTCGACAAGGTCGAAGTGGTTGTCATAGACGGCAAGAACCTCTGGTAGTTTATCCAAACCATTCCGGCACGGCGATGCGGCGCCACCACCGGGTATTGGTCTCTCGGGAAAAGCCGTGAACGGCGCTTTTGCCGTTCCGCTTTTCGCCGCAATTCATGGTACAAGTCGCGGGAAAGGCTGATTTGGCGCCACCGCAAGGCGTGACTTGGAGAGGGACCATCCTATGAAAAAGACTGTGCTCGTCGTCGTGGCGACGGCTGTGCTCGTGAGCGCCTGCACCACCACCGATCCGTATACAGGCGACCAGAAGATTTCCAACACGGCGGCCGGCGCCGGCCTTGGCGCCCTGGCGGGTGCCAGCCTTGGCCTGCTTGCCGGTGGCAACGACCGCCGCAACGCACTGATCGGCGCCGGCATCGGCGCGCTGGCCGGCGGCGCCATCGGCGCCACGATGGACCAGAACGAGGCCGAACTGCGCCGGCAGCTCGAAGGCACCGGTGTCAGCGTCACCCGCAGCGGCGACCAGATCATCCTCAACATGCCGTCCGACATCACCTTCAACTCGGATCAGGATGCGGTGAAGCCCGGCTTCTACCAGGTCCTGAACTCCGTCGCGCTGGTGCTGAAGAAGTTCAAGCAGACCACGGTCGACGTGTTCGGCCACACCGATTCGACCGGTGGCGACCAGCACAATTTCGATTTGTCGCAGCGTCGTGCTTTGGCGGTGGCGAACTATCTGTCCGGTCAGGGCGTGGATCAGCGGCGCTTCGCCGTCACAGGCTTCGGCAAGACACGCCCGGTCGCATCCAATGCCACAGCCGAAGGTCGGGCCCAGAACCGCCGCGTCGAGATCCAGCTGTCGCCGCTCACCTGATCCGTCCGGCAAGCGGATGCGAAACGGCCCTCATGCGGGGCCGTTTTTGTTTGAGCTGACATCGGCGCTCTGGATGGGTACGGTATAGATTTAGTTATTGCTAAAATATAGCTTTCCGGCGGCCATGGAAAGGAATAGCATCATGGCAGTCCAGCGGGGATGAGGCGGTGTAACCGGCCGCGCAATCAGCATTTTTCCGCCTCGGTCTTGCACGGCCAGATCAGAAATCTGGGAGGAATGCATGACAAGAACAGCCAGCCTTGGGCGCTGTGGCGTCCTCGTTTTAACAGGTTTGGTAGGCGCGTGGCTGAACGTTGCTTCGGCTCGGGCCGAGGACGCCAACAAGGCCGACATCGAAGCCTTGAAAAAGTCGCTCGCCAAATATGAGGATTACACCGCTGCCGTCCGCGACCTCTATCTGTCGACGGTCGGCTGCGTCTACTACAGCGGAGAAAAGATAGCGGGCGCGATGGATTACCCGAAGGGCGCCATGGGTATTCACTTCGTCAATGTCCCGAGTGTCGGCCAGAAGCTCGACCCGATGCACCCCAACGTGCTGATCTATGAACCGACCAAGAAGGGTTTGCGGCTGGTGGGCGCGGAATGGCTGGTGCCTCTGACGCCGGACATAAAGGAGCCTCCGAAGCTGTTTGGCCAAACCTTCATGGGGCCGATGGAGGGGCACTACCCTCTCATCCCGAAGGAGTTCGTCCATTACGACCTTCATGCCTGGCTCGGAGACAATCCGAACGGCATGTTCAGTCCGACGAACCCGAACGTGAAATGCTCGAAGGCCGAGTTTCCGATGCTGGAAAAACCGACCAAGATGATGCCTGGGCCGATGTAACGGGCGAACCAGGCTGGAGCTCTATCGAGAAGGCAAGCCGGATGGCTGGCTTGCCTTCGAAGCGGTCGGGATCAGACCTTGGCGACGATCCGCATGAAGGCCGGCATGTCATCGCCGAAGCCAACGGTGGAATCGTTGTCTTCCTGGTGACGTTGGCGGGCAGGGCGGCTGTTGTCTCGCTGCGGCCGGGTATCGCCGCGTTCCGGTGCGCGCTGTTCGTTGCGATCGGACGATTTGCGCTCGGTGTTTTCCGAACGGATCGCTTCCTTGCGCGAGCGCCGTTCGCCGACGTCGGCGGCTGCCGCTGCGACCTCGGCCACCGGCTGGTCCTCGCGGACTGTTTCCGGTGCCGTGTCTTCGCTGCGCTTGGCGTGGCGTTCGCGCGCTTTGCGCTCGCCGCCCTTTTCCCTGCTGCGGTCGTCGTCCTTGCGGCCGGCGCGGCGCGGTGCGCCCTTGCCACGGCGCGGAGCATCGTCCTCGCCGCCTTCGCTGGCAACCACCGTCGACAAGTCGCCGTCATGCCATTCGATCTTGTTGCCGATCAGCCGCTCGATGGCGTCGATGTATTTGGTGTCCGACTTGGTCGCGATGGTGAAGGATTTTCCGGAGCGTCCGGCGCGGCCGGTACGGCCGATACGGTGGACATAATCCTCGGCATGGATCGGCACGTCATAGTTGAAGACATGGCTGACGTCGGGGATGTCCAAGCCGCGCGCGGCGACGTCGGAAGCGACGAGGTAGCGCAGCTTGCCGTCGCGGAAATTGGCCAGCATCTGCATGCGCGCGCGCTGGTCCATGTCGCCATGCAGCGCACCGGCGTCGAAATCATACTTCAGCAGCGAGCGGAACAGTTCCGACACTTCGATCTTGCGGTTGCAGAAGATGATGGCGTTCTTCAGTTCGGCATCTTCGGCCTTGATCAGGTTGCGCAGCGTCTCGCGCTTGTCCCACGGCTTGGAGCCTGATTTGACCAGCCGCTGGGTGATGTTGGTGGCGGCGGACGCGGCCTTCGAGACCTCGACGCGCACCGGCGCATGCAGGAATTTCTCGGTCAGCTTGGTGATTTCCGGCGGCATCGTCGCCGAGAAGAACAGCGTCTGCCTGGAGAACGGGATCATCTCGCAGATGCGCTCGATGTCGGGAATGAAGCCCATGTCGAGCATGCGGTCGGCTTCGTCGATGACGAGGATCTCGACGCCATTGAGCAACAGCTTGCCGCGCTCGCGGTGATCGAGCAGGCGGCCGGGCGTCGCGATCAGCACGTCGACGCCGCGCTCCAGCTTCTTGTTCTGTTCGTCGAATGAGACACCGCCGATCAGGAGCGCGATGTTGAGCTTGTGGTTCTTGCCATATCGGATGAAATTCTCTTCGACCTGCGCGGCGAGTTCGCGCGTCGGTTCCAGGATCAGCGTGCGCGGCATACGGGCGCGGGCCCGGCCGTTTTCGAGGCGGGTCAGCATCGGCAGCACGAAGGAAGCCGTCTTGCCAGTGCCGGTCTGGGCGATGCCCAAAATATCCTTGCCGAGCAAGGCGTGCGGGATCGCACCAGCCTGGATCGGCGTCGGCTGGGTGTAGCCGGCGTCGGTGACTGCGGAAAGGACCTTCGGCGACAGGCCGAGGTCTGCGAAGGTCAACGCTTCTTGAGCGGTCGTGGTGTCTGAGGACAAGTGTTGTTGTCTTTGGCTGGTTCGGGGAAGCGCAACGGCGTCTAATGGCGTCGCGGCAAGCGCCACGCGCCTGCAAGATCGGTATTGCAATTAGGAGCAAGCCCTCGATTTGTCAACAGAAACGGGCAGCAATGGCACGATTGTGAAGTTGTAACCTTAATCGGGATGCTTAATCGACCTGTCGGTCGCAGAGCCGGCTCAATAGCGGAACTGTTCGGCGAGAATACGCTCGTTCCAGGAATGATTGGGATCGAACAGCAACGTTGCTGTCGCCGTGGGTGATTCTCGCACCGTTACCGAGGTCACCGCCTTGACCTCGGTATGGTCGGCGGCGGCGTTCACCGGCCGCTTTTCCGGCTCGCGGATGTCGAAGCGCACCGTCGCTTTGTTGGAGAGCAGCGCGCCGCGCCAGCGGCGCGGGCGAAACGGGCTGACCGGGGTCAGCGCCAGCAGCGGCGCGTCGAGCGGCAGGATCGGCCCGTGCGCCGAAAGATTGTAGGCGGTGGACCCGGCCGGGGTTGCGATCATGACGCCGTCGCAGTTCAGTTCCTCAAGCCGGACCTGTTCGTCGACGGTGATGCGGATCTTGGCCGTCTGGTACGATTGACGCCACAGCGCCACCTCGTTGATAGCCAGTGCCGAAATCGTTTCGCCTTCCGAGGTCACGGCCAGCATCTCCAGCGGGCGGATCGTTTCGGCGACGGCGGCTTCGAGACGCTCGGTCAGGCCACCGGAACGATACTCGTTCATCAGGAAGCCGATGGTGCCACGGTTCATGCCGTAGACCTTCTTGCCGGTCCCCATCGTGTCGCGCAGGGTCTGCAGCAGGAAGCCGTCACCCCCAAGGGCAACGACGATCTCGGCCTCCTCGACGGAAGACTGGCCATAGCGCGCCGACAGGCTTTCCAGCGCCGTCTTGGCGTCAGCGGTGTCGGACGAGACGAAGGCGATGTGGCTGGCGGCTTTGCTCATGGCTCCCCGATGACGACCGGTTGGCAGCGGCAGGGCCGCGCCAATTTTGGGGTAGCATGGGCGGGGTAGGTCTGCAAACGGAGCCGCCATCCCGGATGGCAATGCCATTCCGGGATGGGAGGCGACCGCGGGACGGCGGATGCGGACATGCGTTCGCGTATCATGTCAAAGGCTACGCGAATGTGATGGTTAAGACCGGCCTTAAAGTCTCGTAAAGCCGGATCGGTCATGTTAGCCGGCAGTGGATGGGTGGCGTGGGGGCTAGCCAGTCGAGGCCGACATATTGCCGGTAACACGCCTGATCATTGTCTTTCTGATGCTGGGAAGCTTCGCGCTGCTCTTTGCCGAACTGGTGCGCCGGTCCGAAGAGACGAGCTTCCGACCGCAGCCCACGGCGTCGCGCTGTGGTGACGCAGCCGGAGCGCCATGCCCGCAAAGGGCGCTGTAGCGCTGTAACCTGATCATCCTTTCGGATGACCGGCGGCATTGGCGGCCGCTTCGGTGCGCGACATCGCGCGGCAGTTTCTCTCCTTAAAAGCAGAGGCCGGTCGGCTGCCGCACGTTCCACTCGTGAAAGCTTGCTGTTTGCACTCGCGGCGCTTGGCGGTGTAGATGGGTGCACCGATTGGCGGAAAGGTTTTTGGGTAGCCTCGTATCCGCCGTTGTTGGGAAACAAGCCCTGTGGCTCGTTGACTGGCCGGGTGTCTGGAGCAGGGGGTTCCATGTCGCGCAGCGTGTTGATTTCTGGTGGCTGCGGCTTCCTCGGCTCACATCTGGTCGACCGTCTGTTGCGGCGAAGCGATCTGGAAAAGCTGATCGTCGTCGACAATCTTTGGACCGGGACGCGAGACAACGTCGCACATGTCGCCGATCCGCGTTTCGATCTGCAGATTGCCGATGCCGAAAGCTTTTCATCCCTTCAACGCTTCGATGAGATCATTCATCTCGCGTCGCCGGCTTCGCCGCTTTGGTACATGCGCGAGCCGGTACGCACGATCAAGGCCAACATCGGCGGCGCGCTCAATCTTCTGACGCTGCTCAAGCCCGGCGGCCGTTTCTGCTTCGCCTCGACCTCGGAAGTCTATGGCGACCCCCTGATTTCACCCCAACCCGAGAGTTACAGGGGATCGGTGGACTGCACCGGTCCCAGGGCCTCTTATGATGAAAGCAAGCGCTGCACCGAGGCATTGCTGTTCGAACAGCAGCGGGTTGTCGGGCTCGACATTCGCGTCGTCAGGATTTTCAACACATATGGGCCGCGAACCCGCATCGACGATGGACGCGCCGTTTCGAACTTTGCCATCCAGGCTCTGACAACCGGGGTGCTGACGGTCTATGGCGACGGGTCCCAATCGCGCAGTTGGGGTTATGTCGACGACATCGTCGAGGGGCTGGAACGTTACTTCTGGCGCGACGGCATCTCGCATCGCGGCCCTCTGAACATCGGCAACGATCACGAGGTTTCCGTCCTGCGCATCGCGGAATTCGTCAGGTCGCTTGTCCCCGGCAGCCGCATCGAGCACCACCCTCCGGCTCCCCAGGATCCGACAAATCGGCGTCCGGACCTGACGTCGGCGAGGCATGTCCTTCCTGGCTGGGAAGCCAGGACGAGCTATCAGGAAGGCATCGGGCGCACCTTCGATTGGTTCCGTCAGCGAATTGCGGCCGGAACCGTTGCGGCCCCAACGGCCTGACGCGCCCGGCGTCGCGGCCAAAGCTCTTTCCTGGCTGCCCACTTGGTCACCACCGCATCGGGCGCACCCATCGGCGAGCCCTGGCCGTATCCGCATAAAGATATTGACTGCATGTTTAGTCATAGTTACTCCTGAGGTCGCGAATTGAGTTGGACAGCCGGCGCCAGCCGGTGAATGGCCACCATGAAGAGGGGAATATCTCGACTGCGATGCGGCTTGCCGTTGCCGGTGCGCCGCATGCCGCAAATGCGATGTCGACGGCCGTTCTCGTGCCGTCGATCGGCATTGTCGCGGCCATCTTTTCGTCAGCAGGAAACGGACCTGAGGCCGTAACGCCGCCGGTCCCAACAATGGGAGCATACAGCATGAACTGGAAACTGACCGCGACGGCCATCGGCCTGTCGCTGCTGACTGTCACGGGCGTTGCCCATGCCGACGGCGAACTCAACATCTACAATTGGGGCAACTACACCAGTCCCGACCTGATCAAGAAGTTCGAGGAGACCTACAAGGTCAAGGTCACCGTCACCGACTATGATTCCAACGATACCGCCCTGGCCAAGGTCCGGCAGGGCGCCTCCGGCTATGACATCGTCGTGCCCTCGGCGAGCGTCGTGCCGGTCTGGATCAGCGAAGGTCTGCTCTTGGAGACCGATCCCAACAAGATGGAGAACTTCAAGAACGTCGATCCCAGGTGGGTCGATGTTCCATTCGATCCAGGCCGCAAATATACCGTTCCATGGCAGTGGGGCACGACCGGCATTTCGGTGAACAAGTCGGTTTATGCCGGCGACCCCAACACATCGGCGATCTTCCTCGACCCACCCCCCGAACTCGTCGGCAAGATCAATGTCGTACCCGAAATGGGTGACATCATGTTCCTCGCCATCGCTTACGAGGGTGGCAAATATTGCAGCAGCGACATGCAGATGCTGAAGAAGGTGCATGACAAGCTGGTGGAGGCGAAGGCGAAATGGCTTTCGCTCGACTATGCGGCCGTCGATGGCCTGGGCAGGGGCGACATCGCCGCGGGCGTCAACTGGAACGGCATATCGCTGCGCGAGCGGCTTGAGAACGACAAGATCGTCTATGGCTATCCCAAGGAAGGCTATCCGATCTGGATGGACAATGTCGCTGTCCTCAAGGACGCCAAAAATGTCGACAACGCCAAGCTGTTCCAGAATTTCATCATGGATCCGCAGAATGCGGCACTGATCTCAGCCTTTGCGCGTTATTCGAACGGTATCAAGGGCTCGGAAGCCTTCATGCCCGACGACATGAAGACCGCGCCGGAAGTCAACATTCCCGCCGATTTCGCCGCCAAGGGCCAGTTCATGCAGGCATGCCCGCCCGACGTGCAGGCGCTCTACACGAAGATCTGGACCGACCTGCAGAAATGACCTGACCAGGCTTTCCCGCGCCGCTGCACGCGGCGCGGTCATCTCCGTCCATGCAACGCGATGCGCAGATCGCAGGAGACTTCCCATGACCGATCTCGACCTTTGCTACATGCCGGCCAGCGAGGCGCTGCGGCTGTTCAAGGCAAAGAAGCTTTCGCCCGTCGAACTGATGCAGGCCACCATCCGCCGCGCCGAAGCCACCAAGCCGACGATCAACTGCCTCACCTTCACGCATTTCGACGAGGCGATGGACCTGGCCAGGAAAGCCGAGGCGAAATACGCCAGGGGGGCCCGTACCGGGGCGCTCGAGGGACTGCCGATCGGCATCAAGGACGAGAGCTACATCAAGGACAAGCCGACCTCGCACGGCTCGCTGCTGTCCCGGGATGCCATCGGTGGCCATACGTCGACGATGAACGAGCGCATCATCAAGGCCGGAGGCATTGTCCATGCCCGCACGGCGACGCCTGAATTCAGCTGCGCCGGCTACACCTGGTCGAAACGCTGGGGCGTGACGCGCAATCCGTGGAACCCGGATTTCACGCCCGGCGGTTCGTCCGGCGGTGCCGCGGCGACGCTGGCGTCCGGCACGTCGTCGATCGCCACCGGCTCGGACATTGCCGGGTCGATCCGAATTCCCGCGTCGGCCTGCGGTCTTGTCGGCTTCAAGCCGCCTTACGGGCGCAATCCGGACGAGCCGCCGTTCAACCTCGATTTCTACTGCCACACCGGACCTTTGGCGCGAAACGTCGGGGATGCGATCCTGCTGCAGAACGTGATGGCCGGACCGAGCCCGCTCGACATCGCCACGCTCCGCCCCAAACTGCGCCTGCCCAGCGACTACAAGCCGATCAAGGGCTGGAAGATTGCTTTCTCGATGGACCTCGGTTCTTTCGAAGTGGACCCCGATGTGCGCAAGAACACGCTTGCCGCCTGCGATGTGTTTCGCTCGCTTGGCGCCACGGTCGAGGAAGTCGATCTGGGCTGGGGCGACGACGTGCTCAAGGCGGGCATGGCCTATCTCGAACATCTGTTCGGCGCCTCGCTGTCGCAACTGCTCAAGGAGCACGGCAAGGACATGACGAGCTATGCCAGGCAGTTCGCCGAGGACGGGCAGAGGTCGAAGGCGACGGACTTTGTCGGAACACTGGAAGTGGCGGCCAGGATGTACCAGACGCTGGGGCCGCTGCTGGAGACCTACGATGTGCTGATCTGCCCGACCAACGCGCTTCCCGCCGTGCCGGCGGAGTTCGATCAGACAACGGGCACGGTCGAGATCAACGGCAAGCAGGTGAACCCGTCGCTTGGCTGGGTGATGACGACGCCGTTCAACATGATGAGCCGCTGTCCGGTTCTATCCGTGCCGTCGGGCCGGGCGGCAAGCGGCGTGCCGACAGGCATCCAGATCGTCGGCCGCACCTATTGCGATGCCGATGTCTTCCGGGCGGCCATGGCCTATGAGACGGCCAAGGGGCAGTGGTACACAAACGCCGAAACGCGCCCGTCGCTATAACAGGGCGATGCGGCCCTTGCCGCGATCGTGGTTGATCTGCGGTTTCGGTTGTGGTGAGCCGACGCCGGACACCTCGAATAGACGGATCCGTGGCGGCGGCGTCGGTGATCGCCGGCAGAAGGTCCGAAAGGAGCTGGACGAAGATGGCGCAACAAAAAGCTGCGGCGGCAAAACGCAAAGGCGCAACGGCGAAGAATGGACGTGCCGCAAACGATGCCGCGCCGCCCAAGGACCGTCGGCGCGAACGCGGCGAAGCCAGCGTGCAGCGGATCATCGACGCCACCATCGAGCTCATCGCGGAGGAGGGGCTGGCAAGCGTCACCATGCAGCGCATCGCCGAACATGTCGGCTCGTCCAATGCCCTGGTCGTCTTCCATTTCCGCAGCAAGGAGAACCTGTTTCGCGCCGTCCTGCAGTATCTCAGCGATCGATATGATGAGCTGTGGGTGACGCTGGTGCGAGCGCCCGGCCTGTCGCCGGTTGAGCGGGCCCTGGGCGCGGTCGATTGCGCGCAACGTTTCGCCCGCCAGCACCCGAAATGGGTTTCGGTCTTTGTCGTGTTCTCCAGCGACCGCAAGAGCATGCAGATCTACAATGAGATCGGCCTGCCGAGCGATCTTGCCTACACCGCCGAAGCGCGCGAGCTGCTGATCGAGATTTCGCGCAGCGGCGGTTACACCGGCGTCGACATCGACACGCTGTCGGAGAGCCTGAATTATCTGGTTCATGGCGCCTGGTACTGGGATCATCTCAATCCATCCAGCCGCGACACCAACGTGCTGCGCAAGACCATGCTGCTCCTGCTGCATCAAGCGTTTCCGCGGCATTTCGAATTGATGCGCTAGAGTAATTCCAGGAAAAGTGTGAAACGGTTTTCCGTCCGGAATTGCGCCAAACAAGGAGTTGGAGTGGTTCGCCGTTTCCGTGAAACGGTGAACCGCTCTGACCGCTTTCAGGGCTGCCGCAGATGGCAGCCGGCTCGCCGCTTCTGTTCCAGATACTCGTCGACGAGCTGGCGGTAGCGCACTTTGCCGAAACTCGGGAAATGGCCGCCATGCACGACCGAGACATCGAGGTCGCGCATACGCAAGAGCGTCGCCATGTAATCGGGGATATCCGAGTGGTAGACATCGTCGATCAGCGGGCCGTCATAGATGATATCGCCTGATAACAGGATGCCCGTCCTGTTTTCATAGAGCGCGATGCCGCCGGGCGAATGGCCGGGCGTGTGGATCACCTCGAAGGCACGATCGCCGAGATCGACGACGTCCCCATGCTCGAGCAAACGGCCGGCCGGTGCGGGCAGAATGCCGTAGCGCGCCGTGTCCCAGCCTTGCGGCATGCGATCGAACATTTCGTCGGTCGCATAGGTGCCGGCTGCCGTCCACTCGTTACGCGGATCGGCGAGGATCCCGGCCTCGGCGGCGTGCACGCAGCGCTCGGGAAATTCGTGGTGACAGCCTATATGGTCGAAATGCGTGTGGCTGGCGACGCAAATCAGCTTGCGCTCGCTGACCAACGGCACGTGACGCCTGAGGCTGAAATGGCCAAGCCCGGTGTCGAACAGGAGATCGCGATCGCGGCCGCGCACATGCCACATATTGCAGCGGAAGAACGGTTTTATCCAAGGCTCGTGGATCAAGGTCACGCCATCGCTCATGCGGATGGTCTCGTACCAGTCTGGTGCCTCGATGACCGCAAGCGTTGCCATGTTTCAATCCGTCAGAAAGTTCAGTCCGTCAGCAGGATGATCTGGTCGGTATCGCAGGAAATCGCGACCCTGTCGCCCGGCTGGACGGTCGCCGTCGCGGGCAATTTGGCGATGAAGTGGAGCGAAGGGTCCTCGACGGAAACGGCGAGCACGCGCTTGAAGCTGCCCTGGAAAACCACGTCGCTCACCTCGGCCGTGCCGAGCCTGACACCGCCGCGCGCCTCGCCGAGGACAAGATGCTCCGGGCGTATGGCCAGCGCAACGGTAGAGCCGACCGGCAAGGCGCCGGGCAGCGAGACCGGCCCGACCGGCGTCGCGACGGTGCTTGTCCTGTCGCTGGCCTCCGTGACCGTGCCGGCGAGGATCGTGCTTTCGCCCATGAAGGTCGCCGAAAAACGCGTCGCCGGCCGTGCGTAGACGCGCTCTGGCGGACCTTCGTCCTCGATGCGCCCGTCATTCATCACCACGCAATGGTCGGCCAGCGCCATCGCCTCTTCCTGGTCGTGCGTGACATGGATAAAGGCGGTGCCGATGCGCTTCTGGATCGCCTTCAATTCATCCTGCATCTGCCGGCGAAGTTTGAGGTCGAGGGCGCCGAGCGGCTCGTCGAGCAAAAGCACCGCCGGCTCGATCACCAGCGCGCGCGCCAGCGCCACGCGCTGCCGTTGGCCGCCGGAGAGCTGATGCGGCTTCTTGTCGAAGGCAGAGGCGAGACCGACCAGCGCCAGCGCCTCGCGCGCCTTTGCGGCGCGTGTCGCGCCGTCGACGCCCTGCATGCGCAGGCCGAAGCCGACATTGCTGCCGACGCTCATATGCGGAAACAGCGCATAGTCCTGGAACACCGTCGTCGTCGGGCGCTTGGCCGGCGGCACCGACGTGCAATCCTCGCCACGGATGAACACCTTGCCTTCGCTGGGCGTGACGAAGCCGCCCAGAATGGACAAGAGCGTCGTCTTGCCGGAGCCGGACGGCCCGAGCAGGATCGTGTAGCTGCCGGGCTCGATCTGCAGCGAGACATCCTTCAGCACGGTGTGCTGGCCGAAGCGATGCGAGACACTGCTGATGTCGACGAGGGGCGCGCTCATGCGGGCTTTCTCCGAAGCAATGTCAGTTCAAAAAACACCACCAGCACGATGGAGACGGCGAAGACCAGCGAGCCGACGGCATTGGTCTTGGGATTGAGGCCGGAACGCAGCAGGTTCCAGATCTCGACCGGCAGCGTGGTGTCGAAGCGGGTGAGCAGGAAGGAGATCACGAATTCGTCCCAGGAGAAGGTCATCGACAGGAAGAAGCCGGCGAAGATGGCCGGCGCCATGACCGGCACGGTGATCAACAGCAGCACCTTCCATTCCGGCGCGCCGAGGTCGCGCGCGGCGCGCTCGATGTTGATCTGGTGGTCGCCCATCTGGCTGTAGATGATGGCAAAGCACAGCGGCAGATTGATCACGACATGGCCGATGCCGGCGGCAAGCAAGGATTTCGGTACGCCGGCCCAGTTGAACAGCACCAGCAGCCCCATGCCGATGATGAGATAGCTGACCGTCAGCGGCAGGGTGATCAGCCCGCGCAGCAGGCCGGAGCCGGGCAGGACGAAGCGGGCAAAGCCCCAGGCGGAAAGGAAGCCGAGCGTCACGGCGGCGAGCGAGGAGATGGACGCCACCAGCAGCGAATTGACCAACGCCGAAGTCAGCCGTGGGTCCGAGAGCACTGCGTCGTACCAGCGCAGCGACGGGCCGGTGAAGGGCGGGATCGGGAACGACGTCGCCTGCAGCGAAAACAGCACCAGCACGATCACGGGCAGGAAGATGAAGCCGTAGACGGCAAGCGCGTAGAGCCAGGAGGCGATGCGGACAATCCTGCGCATCTCAGGCCCGCTCGATCTTCAGCCAGCGGGCGCAGGCGAGATAGGCGATGGTGACCACCGCCATCAGGATGATCGACAGCGCCGAGGCCAGCGGAAAGTCGCCGCGCCGGCCGATCTGCATCATCACCAGCTGCGGCATCAGCAGCTCGTTGTTGCCGCCCAGGATCTGCGGCGTGATGTAGTCGCCGATGCACAGCACGAAAGTGAGGAAGGCGCCGACCATGATGCCGGGCAAGGTCAGCGGCAGCACGACATGCAGGAAGGTTCGCACCGGCCCGGCGCCGAGATCGGCGGCCGCCTTGCGGTAGCTCGGGCTGAGCTGTTTGAGATTGGCGAAGATCGTCAGCGTCAACAACATGACGAAGAAGTGCACGAAGCCGGTGATGGTGGCGAAACGCGTGTTGGCGAGATGCACAGGCTCGCTGATGAGACCGGAGCCGGTCAGCGCCCGGTTTACGACGCCGTTCTGCGCCAGCGCCAGCAGCCAGGAATAGGAGCGCACGACATAGGAGGTCCAGAACGGCAGCACCGCCAGCATCAGCGCCAGCCGCTGCCAGCGCTCCGGCACCTGTTCGGCGAGGATCCAGGCGAAGGGATAGGCGAGCAGCACCGAGACCACGGTGACGATCGCGGTCACCTCAAGCGAGTTCACCATCGCCTGCCAGTAGGAAGGGTTGGTGAAGAACTGGCTGTAGTTGGACAGCGTGAAGCCGCCGCCCTCATGCGCCGTCAGGCTGGAAAACCCCATGGCAATGAACGGCAGCACGAAGAACAGCAGCGTCCAGCCGAGCGCCGGCGTGACCAGCGCCCAGGGCAGAGCAGAGCTCGCCCGGGGCAGAGCAGAGCTCGCCCGGGGCAGGGTATGGCCCGCCCGGGGCAAGGGGTTGTTTCCAGCCGAGCTCATGAGCGCTATCGGCTCATTTCGCCTGCAGCATTTCGGTCCACATGTCCTGCATCTTCTTGTCGAGATCGGCGTTCGGCGCCGGATAGGCCTGGGCACGCGTCAGGAAGCCCGGCTGTTCGTCGAAGCGCAGCACCTTCTTCTGGTCGTCGGTCAGTGCTGCCTTGGTGTTGGCCGGCATGCCCCAGTAGCAGGAGGAGGTGGCAAGCCGCGCCTGGCCCTCCGGGCTCATAATGTACTGGATGAACTTCAGCGCCATGTCCTTGTTCTTGGAATCCTTGAACATGGCCAGCGACTGCGACCACAGAACCGCACCTTCTTTCGGGATGGAGAAGTCCAGCGCCGGGTTTTCCTTGGCCAGGCCCGCCGTCACCCATTCGCCGCCGCCGACCAGTATGTCGACCTCGCCCGTCGCCAGCGCCGTCTGGCTGGCGGTCACTTCGCCGACCAGCTTGGCATTGGCTTTCATCTTCAAGAGCTCGTCCCTGAGGGCGGGCAGGTCGGCTTCGGTGAGATCGGCCGTCTTCTTGCCGATCGCCAGTGCGGCCATGCCGATGACCGGCAGGTAGTAGTCGTAGATGGCGACTTTGCCCTTGTACTTGTCGCCGGTCAGGGCCGCCATCGACTGCATGTCGGCCGGGTCGACCTTGGTCTTGTTGTAGCCGATCGTGTTGTAGCCGAACTTTTCGGTGATGCCGTAGCGCTTGCCGCCGACCATGGCGGAGCCGTCCATCTTCACCTGCGCAAACAGGTCGGCCAGCGGCAGCTTGTCTTCCGGCAGCGGCTCGAACAGGCCTTTTTCGACGCCGCGCGGCACGTCGATCGAATCGATCACCATCACGTCCCAGTCGCCCGGCTGCGACTGTTCGACGATGGCGAGGCCAGCGCCGGTGCCCTCGAATTCCTTGACGTTGACCTTGACGCCATTGGCCTCCTCGAAGGGCTGCAGCAGCGCCGGATCGGCATGATCGCACCAGATCAGCGCGTTGAGGTCGGCGGCCTGGACAGCGCTGCCGGCTGCGAGCAACAGCGCCGCGGCCGCGCACGCAGCATGCAGATGGCTCTTCAACAGGGAAAGCGAATTCATGCTCTTGGAATGTGCGGACATCGAGTGTTCTCCCTTGCCTTTGTGGCTTCTTGCAAAAAATTGAACCAATTCTAAAATTGAGTCAATTCTGTTTTTGTGGCAAGAGGCTGGAATGAGCGGATTGCGGGCAAGGCAAAAGGCGGACCGGCACAGGCGCATCATCGAAGCGGCGGCGGAACTGTTTCGAGAGGCCGGCTATGAGGGCGCCAAGATAGAGGCGATCGCCACGCAGGCCGAGGTCTCGGTCGGCACCATCTACAATTACTACGAGAACAAGGGCGACATCCTCGGCGCCATCGTCTCGCTGGAGGTCAACGAGGTGCTGAATGCCGGGCAGGGCGTCGTCGCCAGGCCGCCGGCCAATGTCGGCGATGCGCTGGATACGCTGATCGGCATCTACATCGAGCACTCGCTGCACTATCTCAGCAAGGAGATGTGGCGGCAGGCAATGGCGATCTCGACGCAACTGCCCGACAGCCCGTTCGGCCAGGCCTACACCGCGCTCGACCGCGCGCTGACCGAACAGATCCGCGCCCTGATCGCCCGCCTGCAGGCGCTCGGCCTGGTGCGGCAGGACATCGACGGAGCAGCGCTCGGCGAACTGATCTTCAACAACATGAACATGATGTTCATCGAATTCGTGAAGCGCGACGCGGCGAAAATACCGGAGCTGCGCGCGGCGATCCGAAGGCAGAACCGGATTTTGGTGGCGGCGATCGGGGTGTGAAGGAGTCAGGAGCAGACAGGAGAAATCGTCGGTTCGACATAACTTCATTCACACGAGGGCTCGCCTCTTGAGTTGAATCTAAAACCTTGTACAACTTAAAGGGGCATAAAAAGGGGAGGGGTAAATGGGGGCGTTTTCCATCTGGCATTGGGCGATCATGCTGCTGTTGATCGGCGTGCCTGTTTTCTTTGCTGTTCGATCGGCCGCGAAGCCGTCGCAGAATCCTGAGACTCTTGTGGGCTTCGGCGGCTGGCTGATGCTGCTGGCTATCGGTCAGGCATTGTCACCGCTGCGCACACTCGCCGAATTGGGGGCCTCCAGCGATGGCTACAACCAGCTCATGCTGGTGCCGAATGGACCCATGGTGGTCTATGGCGAGGTTGCCCTGCTGCTGGCATTCATGGTGTTTCAGCTTGTGGTGCTCGTTGCCATGCTGAGGCGGAGCCTTCGGTTCAAGCAGTTGTTTCTCATCCAATGGCTCGCAATCCCGGTGGCGGTCATACTGGACGCGATCTGGGTCTCCACCGCGATCGGGGTTTCGGTTCGGAAAGTGGTCACTGGCGAGGCGCTTGCGACGTACATAGTCTCGTTTGTGCTGATAGGGCTCTGGGTCGCCTACGTCTACAAGTCCGTCAGGGTGCGGAACACCTTCACCAGGGTTGGGGCATCCACCCAGGTTGCTGGCGCGTCGTAGAAGAAGGCACAACTTGGAATGTTGGAACTGCGCGCGGCGATCCGCGGGCAGAACCGAATTCTTGTGGCGGCGATTGGGGTGTGACCTCGTGCACCACTATGTCGCCATCGAACCTGGAACGGCCAGATCCTGAGCCGACCGACCTCGACCATCATCCGTGACGGCTGCGACCTTTTGGAAGGTCTTTATTTCGGCCTCATTTATACGTGCTGCCCGCGCTCTCGCCTGGAGATCAACCAGGCGCGCCACGAGCGATTGCGACGTCTCGACTTCAGGGTTCATCATTTTCATTTGTCCGATTGAGTGGCGATTTGACGAGCACAACCCGCCGGCATCCCTGCCGGCGGGCCTGGCCCGGTTCGAAGTTTCAGTCGTAGACTTTCACAATCTTGCGTGTGCTCGGGTCCACCAAAACCGTTCGGTTGTCGACCACCGTATAGCGGTATTTGACGTTGGGAACCTCGTGGAGTTCGACCGTGTCTGGCAGAGCCGTGCCGACATTCAACTCCACCCCCGGAAGCTTCACAGAAGCCAAGGGTTGCTTCTTCACGTATTCGCGGACGACGGTGTCCTGTTCCGGTGTGATAACCACATCCTGTGCCGCAACCGCGCCGACGCTGGCCAACAGCAAGAGCGCCGCAGCGGCGCTGCTTAGGTGCATCCTCATTTGTTTTTCTCCTCTTGTAACCTGGCGGCAGCACGATCGGCTGGGCGCCAGCCACCCGAACACGTCGCCAGGCCAAACGTTCCTCATACGGGCCTCTGTCTGAATCCGCGCAGGACCAAAGTCTGGTTGGAAAACGCAATGGTCTTACCCGTTGGGAGTAGGCGGAACGGCTTAGGCCTAAAGGTTGTTGTCTCTCCAATTCGGAGAGAAACAGTGGAAAAAAGTGTCGGCCAGGCGCGATGGTTGCTCGCACCGATTTTCGCAACAGCCATCACCTTCTTGGTGATGGGGGTCGTTCTTGGCTGACATGGCGTGGATCGGCGCAGCTACGTCCCTTCCTGCGCTGATAGGACCCGTGAGCTGCTTCGACGGCGGGCGGGTCCTGTATTTCACCGTGCGCCCATGCATGCTCATTCGGCAGGCGTGGGCGCATTTCTAGCACATGTACCTTGGGAGGTTTATTATGGATCGGCGATCCTTCTTGACTGCAATGTTTGGCGTTGCCGGGGCAGCGGCCCTTGCAAGCGCTGTCCGCCCAACTGACGCAATGGCGGGTGTTCCAGGGGCCGGACACGGCATCCTCGATGAACTTGAGACGCCACAAACAGAGACCTTTGAAGAAGACGCACAGGCAGAAGTGCAGCAAGTCTACCATCGGGACTGGCACTACCGTCCCCACCGCCGCCGGCGGGGCTGGAGACGGGTTTGCCGCAGTTATTGGCGGCATGGTCGCCGTCGCGTCCGGTGCTACCGCCGACGTGGTCCTTCGGTCGTCCTTCGATTTTAACTGATTTCCCGCCTCGGCCCGTTCCGGCTCACGCGCCGAGAACGGGCCGGTTTAGATTCTTTTCGGTGAACGATGACAATGACATTGGTCCACAGATCGAATGAGAGTGGCAGCGCGAACCAACCGGGAAATGGCAACGATGATCGTGCGCCCGGGTTTGTGGCCTCCGTCGCTTTGCCGGACAGAGAAAACATTGCCGACCTTGTCAGACGAACAGAGCGCATGGCCATCTTGGTGGTTCTTGGACTGAGCGGCTGGTTGATGCTCGTCCCCGCTATTTATCTTGTGCTGACGCACGGGATATGAAGCTTGCGGGACATCCGTGCGCGCCCAGGGTTGGATTGCAATCGCATCGGATCGCGGCTTCCGCAGCCGTTTCGTGTCACCGGCAATGTGGGCGGGACGGGCTGTATTGCTGGCGCGAGGCGCAGGTGCTTGGATCACCGCGGCCTACGTCCGGCATGCTTGGAGCGCTATAATCCAACTAGCCGAACGTAATCGGCTTCTGGCTTGCCGTAGGTGCCGTTTGCGCAGGCCGCAAGTCCGCTGCGGTCCCTGATGTGCACTTCGCCACGTCGAGAATAGCTGAAACCACGTCCTTCCAGAACTTGCAGCCCAACGGTAACGCCTGGGCGTCTTGCTCCAAGCATGACGGCGAGAAACTCATGGGTGATCGCAAGGCGCTCGCCGTGGACCCGATCGTCACACATTAGAAGCCAGCGCGCCAACCGCTCTTCAAGGTTTGATTTTGCGTTGATCAGGGCCGTATAGCTGGTCTGGATGTGGAAGTAGTGGACATAGCGCAACAGGAAAAGGCGCAACGTTGGGCTGTTCGCAAGAGCCTCCTTGAAGGGCTCGGTTCCCATCCTGAAAGCGCTGCCGGCCGACTGAACGTAACATTGATGCGCTGCATAGTCAGCGCCCATCACGAGCGCGGCACCGGTCATTCCCTCAAAGCCGACAAGGCCCACCTCGGCTTCCTTACCTGAAGCCGTCGCGACCACAGAAGCGATGCCGTCCTCCAGGAAGTACACCGTCTCGATCTCCGAATCGGCTTTCTCTAAGGTCATTTTCGGCTCGAGGTCACACAGTTCAAGGTGTGGCTGCAAAAGCCCCAGGTCACCAGGGTCAAGCCTGCGCAACAATTGGTTTCTGTAGGAATCGTTCTCTGGATTGGTCATAGCTCAATCCCGCTTGGGGCAAGAGCTTTCCAATCTCCCTGCCGTCTGCGCCCGTAGACACGTGCAGACGATTTAAAAAATATACGCCCTCTGGCGCGCGATTGACAGTGAAATGCAACCTGATGCACGGCGTCCCCTCAGCCGCCGAATTACAAAAGAGGGGTGTACAAAGTTAAAGGGTTGGAATCGTACAGAACTCTGCTTCGTACGAATCCGACAATTTGTGATCGCAGCCAACGAGCCGGCATGATGTAGATGGTTATCAATGTCGAGGCAGAGCGACGAGAGGGCGACCGACCGACTGGCAACGCGACGGCTGTGCCCCATAACGGGTCAAAAGTTTGGCATCTAAATTGCTTTCACAGGTATGGGGTGGGCGAGAGCCCGTCGCTTCGCAAATGGAGCGGCGGGTCTACCCTACCAGTGACTGTCGAATGGCCGCGGCAGCAGAATGTACCGCCTTTCAGCAGAAACTAACGGAACATCCGTACTCGCCCAAAGTTGGGTTGCAGGAAGCATCGCATGCGGGCTTCCGCAGCCCGTTTCGTGTCACCGGCAATGTGGGCGGGGCGGGCTGTTTTGCGTTGGTACGCAATTTATACCGCTGACTACTTGTGGGTAATCCAGTCCAACAAGCCAACGTCAACCTGCTCGCACCCGACATATTCGCGGACCAGGCTTTCAGCCAGGTGGCGCCATTCACACTCGGGAACGCTTGCTTCCCTGACCAGGTTTCGAAATGCAGAGCGGAGAATGTCGGCATCGAAGGCCGAGACAGCAACAGGACCTGGGTCCAGATCTTCCCAACCTCGGGCCATGTCATCGCGATGACGTTGGCGAAGGCGCTTGAGCAGTTCGCGCGAGGCCTCGATTGCGCGTCGGGAGTGGTCCATATCACGGCGAAATGAGGCAGTTCCGGCCAGGGAATGGTGCCGCAACCGAAAGCTGGTTTCTATAACCGCGCGTGCGACTTCTATATGCGTTTCTGCCATCGCGGCCTCCCTTCCTGCGAAAGGATTTATTTACTCTCTTGTCACGCGTGACCCAAGAAGGATTCAACGTACGGTTTGATACGAAGGGGTGGCGCGCAGATGGGCATGGTCCCGAACGAACGAAGGGCCTGAACGGCAAACTATTTGCGATCCAGGCCCCTAGCCGTCGGGTTCGTGGCGACATTGCGCCCGCGGAATGCCGTTCACAAGCTGGACCTTGGTCTTGCCATTCCCGCGGAGGGCGTCAAAGTCGGAGACGCGCTGAACAGTTAGAACTTCATCGCGATGCCGACGCGGAAATCGTGCGTCTGAAGCGTGTGTTCCAGCGTGCATCCGCCGCCACAATATTCAAGCGACTTCTTGCCGAAGAAGGAGAAGTCGTATTCGCCGCGCAAGAACACGTTGTGTGTGAGCGCGACGTCGATGCCTGCTCCAACAACACCACCGACCAAGGTGGCATCCCGCTCAGCGTTTCCACCCGGGTAGAATGTCTTCAGCTTTGCAGCGGTTACACCAGCCGTGACAAACGGCATGTAGGCTCCCATGTCCATGCCAACGCGACCCTTTACGGATCCGAACAAACCTGTGGAGGCGTCAAGGACGCCTGGGCCTGGAATATCGTCGAAGGTGTTCTTCTTGAAGCGGTAGCCAAGCTCGCCTTCGACGCCATAGACAATCTTGCCGGATTGGAGGTTATAGCCTGCAAAGCCGCCGACCGTTGCCGAGCCGACATTATGCGTTGCGCCAGCCTGGGCGCCCGGTCCATAGATCTTGTAGTGTTCCAACGTTCCGGCGCCGAACACGCCGGCGTATGGCCCTTGCCAGGTCCATTCAGGGGTATCGACAGGAGCGATCGTCATATCGGCAGCCATGGCCGGAGCCGCGGAAAGCGCAACGAATGAAGCGAGCAAAAAAGCTTTCATGAAATCCCCATCAAAATCGCCAATCGCCTTATATCGATGAGCCTGCAACTTTGTATATAGCTAGGAAGTCACACCCGTAGGCTAAGTTGCTGCGCCTGAATTCGGCGAAATAGGTATCGGGATGGCCGGTGCAAGCAGGCATCCCTCGAAGAGCTCAATACTTCCGCGTCAGGCTTCGATGCGGGCATTATCGAGAAATTCAAGTGCGGAGCGTGGAAGGGTGCCGTTCTGATCTTCAATGAAGCCGCTGCCGCACGGATCAGGCTTGCAGCTGTGTTCGTGAAGAATGCCGATGGGTATACCGGACGGCTCAATCCGCAGCAATCAGGAAGGATGCCGTCGACGCCATAGTTAGGCGGCGGCGCGCAGGGCGGTGACTCGCCCAATGTCCGGGTCCCTTCTCAGCCATCTATCGGTAAAGTCCCGGGTATTTGGCCTTCTCAGCCTGGCAATTTCCCGCTCTCTGGACCGCCATGGCGTAAGCTCTTTCATAGGTGCGAATGGCCTTCCGGAACTTAGGAGGATTAGGCGTCAGGTGTTTTTCTAATCCCCTCGTACAAAAGCACAGGGACAGCAATGATAGCTTTTCCATCTTCTGTAGGCCTCAGCCGGCACCTTTGCATAACGCCGTTGAGGTTACCTGCCATTTTAGCGGCCAAATTTAACTTGGCATCGGGCATCCCGACCAGGAAGTGGATATTGTCCTGTCCTGCCGAAGCCGCCGAAGACGCGAAGCAAATTGCGGCGGCGAGTGCGACCAAAATGCGGATCAAAGTGACGTCCCCCCAATATTCCCAAATCTGAGCCAGGCTGAATATTTGGCAACCTAGCACCAAGCACACTATCCACAAATATGACACCTTCAAAACGCTCTCGCTCGATGCGCCAATGGGAGGGACTGACCTTAGGCGAATCGATTTGCTGGTGGCGCCGGAACCTTACGAGCCGGAGGAGGACGAAGAGGATGATCCGGATACGGTGATGCTCTGGGGCGGATACTCGCGTTGGCAAATGAAAAATTCCAGGTGGATAAGCGGTGGATCGAACCCGAACCTTGTTTTCTAAGCTTTTGAAAATGTTATGGTTTTTGCATTGTGCTGGTGCCCCCGGACGGAATCGAACCGCCGACCTTCGGTTTACAAAACCGCTGCTCTACCAGCTGAGCTACAAGGGCACGGCGCTCCGGTTAGCATATTTGTTGCGCCAGTAAAGACAAAACTCCGTTTTTCCCGGCATGCCGCATGGGCCGTCGGCGAGGGCATCCTGAAAACCGCCGGATTGCTTCCTACATCTAGGGAAGGGTGCAATCGCTTCGAGCAGGGGTGTCGCATGATCAGATTTGTCATCATTCTCCCGATCATCTTCGTGGCCTGGATGCTGCTGGTGAAGATCATCAGCGACGTGAAGAAGGCCAATGTCGACTGGACCGGCGTCACCACCATCATCGGCTTCATCGCGCTGGCGTTCTGGCTGCGCCATGTCACGGGGATGGGG
>NZ_RZRO01000100.1:0-23371 GCF_003997975.1 Mesorhizobium sp. M7A.F.Ca.US.005.03.1.1 | reverse complement strand
GCTTGTCCGTCTCGACCTCAGCGACACCTCCAAGGTCAAGGGCGACCTTGCCGAAAGCTGGACCGTCTCCGATGACGGCCTGACCTACACGTTCAAGCTCAAGCCCGGCCTGAAATTCGCTTCCGGCAATCCGATCACGGCGTCCGATGTCGCCTGGTCGTTCGAGCGCGTCATCAAGCTCGACAAGAGCCCGGCCTTCATCATCGGCCAGTTCGGCATCAGCGGTGACAACGTCACCGAAAAGGCCAAGGCTGTCGACGACGGCACCTTCCAGTTCACCGTCGACAAGGCCTATGCGCCGAGTTTCGTGCTGAACTGCCTGTCGGCAACGGTCGCTTCGGTGGTCGACGCCAAGCTGGTCAAGGAACATGTGGCTGCGGTCACGCCGAGCGCCGACTACAAATGGGACAATGATTTCGGCAATGCCTGGCTGAAGACCGGCTATGCCGGCTCCGGCGTCTTCAAGCTGCGCGAATGGCGGGCCAACGAAGCCGTCGTTCTCGAGCGCAACGACAATTACTACGGCGAAAAAGCCAAGCTTGCCCGCGTCATTTATCGCAACATGAAGGAAAGCTCGGGCCAGCGCCTGGCGCTCGAGGCTGGCGACATCGACGTTGCCCGCAATCTCGAACCGAACGACCTCGACGCCATCGCCAAGAACGCCGACCTCACCACCACCAGCGCGCCCAAGGGTACGGTCTATTACATCAGCCTCAACCAGAAGAACGCGAACCTCGCCAAGCCGGAGGTGCGCCAGGCGTTCAAGTATCTGGTCGACTATGATGCCTTGAGCTCCACCATCCTCAAGGGCATCGGCGAAATCCATCAGACCTTCCTGCCCAAGGGCGTGCTCGGCGAATTGGATGAGAATCCGTTCAAGCTCGATGTCGCCAAGGCCAAGGAATTGCTGGCCAAGGCCGGTCTGCCCGACGGCTTCAGCGTAACCATGGACGTACGCACCGGCCAGCCGACGACCGGGATGGCGGAATCGATCCAGCAGACGCTCGGACAGGCCGGCATCAAGCTCGAGATCATCCCGGGCGACGGCAAGCAGACGCTCACCAAATACCGCGCCCGCAACCACGACATCTATATCGGCCAATGGGGCCAGGATTATTTCGACCCGAACTCCAACGCCCAGACCTTTGCCTCGAACCCGGACAATTCGGATGGGGCCAAGACCAAGACGCTGGCCTGGCGCAACGCCTGGGACATTCCGGACCTGACCAAGCAGACGGAAGCGGCACTGCTCGAGAAGGATGCCGGCAAGCGCGCCGACATGTACAAGGATCTCGAGAAGAAAATCCTCGACACCAGCCCCTTCGTCGTCATCCACCAGCAGCTGGAAGTGGCCGGCCTGCGCAAGAACCTCAAGGGCTTTGCGCTCGGCCCGAGCTTCGACACCAACTTCGTCGGACCGGTGTCCAAGGAATAGTGCTCGCGGACACGCCGCATGAGCGCGGTTGAAAAAGAAGTGGCGGCGGGGCGCGGCAGCGCCCGCGCCGTCGCTATTGCATCATCGCTTGGCCGTTTCCTGGTCATTGCGATCACGACCTATCTTGGTCTGCTCGCGGTCACCTTCTTCATCGGCCGCGTCATTCCGATCGACCCGGTGCTGGCGGTGCTCGGCGACCGGGCGCCGGCCAATGTGGTTGAGCGCACGCGCCGCGAGATGGGCCTCGATTTGCCGTTGATCGAGCAGTTCTACATCTATGTGAAGAATGCGCTGAACGGCAATTTCGGCGTCTCCGTGCTGACCACCAATCCGGTCATGACCGACATTCGCCGGGCGCTTCCGGCCACGACGGAACTGGCGACCCTCGGAACGCTGATCGGCGCTTTGTTCGGCGTGCCGCTCGGTGTGCTGGCCGCGGTCAGGCGCGGCAGCCTCATCGACCAGATCGTGCGCGTCATCGGCCTGATCGGTTATTCCGTGCCGATCTTCTGGCTGGGGCTGCTTGGGCTGGTGCTGTTTTACGCCAAGCTGCAATGGGTTGCCTTCCCGGCGAGGCTCGACGTCGTCTACGAATACACCTTTACGCCGATCACCGGCTTCTATCTCCTCGACTCTGCGATGCAGGGGCAGTGGGACGTTTTTTACGACGCCTTCCGCCACATCATCCTGCCGGCCTCGCTGCTCGGCTATTTCTCGCTCGCCTATATCAGCCGCATGACGCGCTCGTTCATGCTCAACGAATTGTCGCAGGAATATATCGTCGCGGCGCGCGCCAAGGGCCTGTCGGAAACGCGCATCATCTGGGGTCACGCGCTGCGCAACGCAGCGGTGCCGATGGTGACGGTGATCGCGCTTTCCTATGCCGGACTGCTGGAAGGTTCGGTGCTGACCGAGACCGTCTTCTCATGGCCGGGCATCGGCCTTTACATCACCAATTCGCTGCAGAACGCCGACATGAATGCGGTGCTCGGCGGCACCATCGTCATCGGCTCGGTGTTCATCGCCATCAACCTTCTGTCCGACCTGCTGTATCGTGTGCTCGATCCGAGGACGAAGTCCGCATGAGCGTCGACACCATCCAGAGCCGTCGCGACTGGCTGCTCAGCGAGCGGCCGGCCTCGCGCATGCAGGCAAGGCTCGGCCGCGCCTATGTGGCGTGGCGGCGCTTTTCCGCCAACCGGTTGGCGTTTCTGGGCCTGCTCATCATCATCGCCCTGCTGGTCGTTGCCGCCCTTGCAGGCGTGCTGGCACCTTATTCGCCAACGTTCGGCGACCTGAAGAACGCGCGCCTGCTGGCGCCGAGCGCCGAGCACTGGTTCGGCACCGACGATCTCGGCCGCGATATCCTGTCGCGCATCCTCTACGGCTCGCGCTGGACGCTTTACGTGGTCATCCTGGTTGCCATCATCGCCGCACCCATCGGCCTTCTGGTCGGCACCGTTGCAGGCTATGCCGGTGGCTGGACCGATGCCATCCTGATGCGCATCACCGACATCTTCCTCGCCTTTCCCAAGCTGATCCTGGCGCTGGCCTTCGTCGCAGCACTTGGCCCCGGCATCGAGAATGCAGTGCTGGCCATCGCCGTCACCTCATGGCCGCCCTACGCCCGCATCGCGCGGGCAGAGACGCTGACGGTGCGCAATTCCGACTACATCAAGGCGGTGCAACTGATGGGCGCCTCGCCCTTCCGCATCGTGCTGCGCCATATCATGCCGCTTTGCATTTCGTCCCTGATCGTCAGGGTGACGCTCGACATGGCCGGCATCATCCTGACCGCCGCCGGGCTCGGTTTCCTCGGCCTCGGCGCGCAGCCGCCGCTGCCCGAATGGGGCACGATGATCGCCTCCGGCCGCCGCTTCGTGCTCGATCAATGGTGGGTGGCCGGTGCGCCGGGCTTCGCCATCCTCATCGTCAGCCTCGGCTTCAACCTGCTTGGCGACGGCCTGCGCGACGCGCTCGATCCGCGGAGTGGCGACCAATGAGCGGCGACCAATGAGCGGAGAACCGAAAACGCTTCTCGACGTAGACGACCTGCGCGTCACCTTCCCGACCCGCACCGGGCTGATCGAGGCGGTGCGCGGCGTTTCCTTTTCGCTCGGCCGTGAACGGCTCGGCATCGTCGGCGAATCCGGCTCGGGAAAATCGCAGACCGGCCGCGCCATCATGGGCCTGACGCCACCGCAGGCGCGGATATCGGCCAACAAGCTCGCCTTCGACGGCATCGACCTGCTCAGCGTCTCGCCACGCGAACGCCGGGCGCTGCGCGGCAAGCGCATCGCCATGATCCTGCAGGATCCGAAATATTCGCTCGACCCGGTGATGAGCATCGGTCGCCAGATCGTCGAGACGCTGCGCACCCATGAAAAGGTCGGCAAGGCGGAGGCACGCGACCGTGCATTGGCCATGCTGGAGGCGGTGCAGATCCGTGATCCCTCTCGCGTCTTCAATTTGCATCCGCATGAAGTTTCGGGCGGCATGGGCCAGCGCGCCATGATCGCCATGATGCTGATCGCCGGTCCGGAAATGATGATCGCCGACGAGCCGACCTCGGCGCTCGACGTCACCGTGCAGCTCGATGTGCTCGGCATCCTCGACCGGCTGGTCAGTGAGCGTGGCATGGGGCTGATCTTCATCTCGCACGATCTGCGCCTGGTCTCGTCCTTCTGCGACCGCGTCATCGTCATGTATGCCGGCAAGGTGGTCGAGCAGCTCAAGGCGTCCGAACTCGGCCAGGCCCAGCATCCCTACACGCGCGGCCTGCTCAATTGCATGCCCAAGATCGGTGCCGACCGCCACCCGCTGCCGGTGCTCGACCGCAAGCCGGAGTGGGCGGCATGACTTCTGCGATTGCCGTCGACAGGCTGGAAGTGATCTTCGACCGTTTTCGCGCACTGAAAGGCGTCAGCCTCGACGTGCAGCCGGGCGAATCCTTCGGCCTGGTCGGCGAATCCGGCTCCGGCAAATCGACGCTGCTGCGGGCCATCGCCGGCCTTGCGCCGGTTGCATCGGGCGGCATCGTCGTCAACGGCAAGACGCTCGGCGCGCGCCGCGACAAGGCCTTCTACCGTGAAGTGCAGATGGTCTTCCAGGATCCGTACGGGTCGCTGCACCCGCGCCAGACCGTCGACCGTCTGCTGCAGGAGCCGCTTGCCATCCATGGCTTTGCCGACGGCGAAAAGCGTATCCAGCGGGCGCTCGACGAAGTCGGCCTCGGCAACGGTTTTCGGTTCCGCTATTCGCACCAGCTCTCCGGCGGCCAGCGCCAGCGCGTGGCAATCGCCCGTGCACTCATTCTCGAACCGTCGATCCTGCTGCTCGACGAGCCGACCTCGGCGCTCGATGCCTCGGTGCAGGCGGAAGTGCTCAACCTGCTGGAAGAGGTACGCAAGCGGCGCAAGCTGACCTTCCTGATGGTCAGCCACGACCTCGCCATCATCACCCATATGTGCGAGCGGCTGATGGTGATGCAAAGCGGCGAGGCGGTGGAGAATCTGGCGGCGGCGGATCTTGTCGAACGCCGTGTGACAAAGGACTATACGCGCAATCTGTTGCGGGCCAGCGACGGGTTTGTGAGAACCGCTTGAATTCGTTTTCTCTTTTGCGCCGAACAACCATCTTGGGGAATTCCCATGGAGGAATGGAAGTTTGCGGATCCTCCCAATGTCGCGGTGTTTGTGGATAGGGCAGTCGTTACCCGCGGCGATTGGATTGCATACGTCTCACATGACGATGACGACGGCAGTTGGCAATTCCACAACAGCGAAACCGGACCTGTTGACGAAGGCGATATCATGATCGTCAGCTTGCAAAACGTTGTGCAGCGGGACGAAAGCATCCAGGCGTTGGCGGACTTGCCAGAAGGCTGGCACGCTTGGCGCACCTCGAAATCGTCGCCATGGCAACGCGCCAGGTCGCGCCCTGTGCCCTCCAACGACAACGAATGATCAGGCAAAGCCTTAGGCTGAGCCTTGCGCCAGTTCGCCGTTCTCCAGAACGGGTGGCTCTTCCCGGCCCTTCGGCTCCTTGATCCTGAACCACGTCACATAAAGCGCCGGCAGGAACAGCAGCGTGATTGCGGTACCCGCGATGATGCCGCCCATCATCGCATAGGCCATCGGACCCCAGAACACTTCACGCGCGATCGGGATCAGCGCCAGGCTGGCGGCCGCCGCCGTCAGTGCGATCGGGCGCATCCGGTGTTCGGTCGCTTCGATGACCGCCGCCCAGCGATCCTTGCCCTCGCGCACCAGATCCTCGATCTGCACGATCAGGATGACCGAATTGCGGATCAGGATGCCGATCAGCGCCAGCACGCCGAGGATGGCGACGAAGCCCAGCGGCGCTCCGCTCGGCACCAGGGCCGCCACCACGCCGATCAGGCCGAGCGGCGCCACCGCCACGACCAGGAACAGGCGCTGGAAGCTTTGCAACTGCACCATCAGGATCGTTGCCATGACGAACAGCATCAACGGCACGACGGCGGCGATCGGTCCCTGACTTTTGGCGCTCTCCTCGACCGAGCCGGCGGTGGCGATCGAATAGCCCGGCGGCAGCTTGGCGGTGAAGGCATCGACCGATGGCTTCAGTTCGTTGACGACCGTGGCCGGCAGCACGTCGCCGACCAGCCCGGCGCGCACGGTGATGGTCGGGATGCGATCGCGTCGCCACACCGTCGGTTGCTCCAGATCGTAGCGGAAGTTGGCGACCGCCGCGAGCGGGATCGCCTCGCCGGTGCTGGTCGGCAACTGCATGTTCTGCAACGTCTCGATCGAGCCGCGTTCGGCGCCGCGGGAGCGGGCCACGACATTGATCAGGTAGGTGGCGTCGCGCACCTGCGTGATGGTGGCGCCGCCGACCGTACTGTTCAGCGCGCTGGCGATGTCGGAGGAGGTGATGCCGAGCTGGCGTGCCTTGTCCTGCAGCACGTCGACCCTCAGCACCCGCTGCGGCTCGTTCCAGTCGAAGGTCGGCGCGGCGAGCTTTGGATTGGCGGAGATGACACCGGCGAATTGCTGCGCCAGCTCGCGCACCGTCTGGATGTCGGGACCGCCGACGCGGTATTGCACGGGGCGGCCGACCGGCGGTCCGAGTTCGAGCGGCTTGACGAAGGCGTCGGTGCCGACGAACTCCTCGCGCAGCAGCTTTTCCAGCGCCGGCTTGACCCGGTTGCGAGCCTCGATGCTCTTGGTGACGATGACAGTCTGGCCGAAATAGGGGTTGGCCGGCTGCACGTCATAGGCGAGCACGAAACGCACCGCGCCCTGGCCGATATAGGACGAGAAATGGTCGATGTCGGGATTGCCGACCAGTGCCCGCTGCTCGAACCGCTCCATCTGGTCGCGCGTGTCGGCGATCGAAGAATTCTGCGGCAGGTTCCAGTCGACGATCAACTCCGGCCGGTCCGATGGCGGGAAGAACTGCTGCTGCACCAGGCCGAAGCCGGCGATCGAGCCGGCAAACAACAACACGGTGGCGATGATGGTCAGCCAGTGATGGCGCACCGAGCCGACAAGCACGCGCCGGAACAGTGAGGTGAAGCGGCCCGGCTGGTCGTGATGCTTGGTTTTCATCGTCGCCGGCAGGATGGTGACGCCGAGCAGTGGCGCAAACAGCACCGCCACGATCCATGACACCAGCAGCGAAACGGCGATGACCACGAACAGGGTGAAGGTATATTCGCCGGCGGCGCTGTTGTTGAGGCCGATCGGGATGAAGCCGGCGACCGTCACCAGCGTACCGGTCAGCATCGGAAAGGCGGTCGATGTGTAGACATAGGTCGCCGCCTTGCGCAGATTGTCGCCGACCTCAAGCCGCGCCACCATCATCTCGACCGCGATCATCGCGTCGTCGACCAGAAGGCCGAGCGCGATGATCAGCGCACCCAGGGAAATACGCTGCAGCGAAATGCCGAGATAGGCCATGACCGTGAAGGTGATGGCCAGCACCAGCGGGATCGACAGCGCCACGACGAAGCCGGCGCGCATGCCGAGACTGATGAACGACACGGCGAGCACGATGGCGACCGCCTCGAACAGCGCACGCGTAAAGCCCGAGACGGCCTCCTCGACGATGACCGGCTGGTCGGCGACCAGATGCACGCCGACACCGACCGGCAGGTCGGCCAGCACCTTGTCCATCTCCTTGTGCAGGGCCTCGCCGAATTCGAGCAGGTTGGCGTTGGGTTTCATGCCGATGGCGAGCCCGATCGCGTCCTGGCCGTTGAAACGGAACAGTGCCGTCGGCGGATCGACATAGCCGCGTGTGATCGTCGCTACGTCGCTCAGGCGGAAGAAGCGGTCGTTGACGCGCAGATTGATGGCGCGCAGGCTTTCCTCGGAGGTGAACTGCCCGCCGACACGCACGCTGATGCGCTCCGGCCCGGACTGGATGACGCCGGACGGCGTGATCGCGTTCTGCGCCTGCAGGCTGGCGACGATCGCTTGCTGGTTGAGGCCGAGGGCGGCGATCTGGCGGGTTGAGAATTCGAGATAGATCGCTTCGTCCTGGGCGCCGACCAGGTCGACCTTGCCGGCGTTGGGCACGGTCAGGATCTTTGTTCTGGCATCCTCGACATAGTCGCGCAACTGGCGCGGCGTCAGCCCGTCCGATGTGAAGGCGTAGATGTTGCCATAGACGTCGCCGAAGCGGTCGTTGAAGAACGGGCCCTGCACACCCTGCGGAAACTGTGCCCCGATGTCATTGACCATGTTGCGCACCTGAATCCAGTTCGGCACGACATCGCGTGCCTTGGTGGTGTCCTTCAGGTTGACGAAGATGACGGTCTGGCCGGCCGTGGTGACGGACTTGGTGTAGTCGAGGCTATCGAGTTCCTCGAGTTTCTTCTCGATCCGGTCGGTCACCTGCTGCACGGTTTCCTTGACCGAGGCGCCCGGCCAGTTGGCCTGGATGATCATCGTCTTGATGGTGAAGTTGGGATCTTCTTCACGGCCGAGATTGAGGTAGGAGAACACGCCAGCCACGACGAAGACCAGCATGAAATACCAGACCATGGAGCGGTGGTTGAGCGCCCAGTCGGAGAGATTGAAGCCTTTCATGAGGCCCCTCCCTCGGGCACTGTCACCTTCTGGCCTTCGCTCAGGCTGTGGACGCCCGCCGTGACAACACGCATGCCGGCCTCCAGCCCCTCGGTCACCGTGAAGGTGCCGCCATTCTTCGACGCGACCTTTATGTCGCGTGCGTTCACGCTCGATGTCTGCGGGTCGACGATCCACACTTTCGCGGAACCGTTCTTTTCGAACAGCGCCGACATGGGCAGTTCGATCGTCGGTGCCACCTTGGTCACGCGGGTCGCCGTCACCGTCGAGCCGAGCCGGAAGGCCTGTGGCGGATCCGTGAGCGTCAGCCTGACGCGCCGGGTGCGGGTCGAGCCCTCGGATTGCGGTGCGATCTCGCGCAGCTTAGCCCCGGTCTGGATCGTCGGCAGCGACTGCAGGATGACCTGGAAGGGCGTGCCGGCCGCGAGATCACCGGTCAATTGGTCGGGAATGTCGACCACCGCCTCGCGCAGGTCCGAGCGCGCCACGGTGACGACGGTCTGGCCGGGCGAGACCGTCTGGCCAACTTCGGCGCCGACAGCGGTGACGACACCGTCGAAATCAGAGAACAGCCTGGCATAGCCGAGCTGTTCCTGCGATTTGGCAAGCGAGGCCTTAGCCCGCTCGACACCTGCCTCCGCAGCTTTGCGCGCCTGCTGCGCGGCGTCGAAGACAGCTTGCGTGGCGTTGGCTGAGGCGAGTAACTGGCGCTGCCGTTCCTCGCTGGCGGCGGCGTTGGCGAACTGCGCCTCGGCATTGGACAGTTCCGCCTTGGCCGCCTGGAGCGACAACTCCAGCGCGGTCGGATCGAGTGCCGCTATCGTCGTGCCCTTGCTGACGATGTCGCCGACCTGGACGTCGCGCGAGACGACCCGGCCAAGCAGGCGGAAGGCCAGGTCGGCGCTGACCTGCGGTTCGACGGATCCGGCAAAACCGAAGACTTGCGTGGTGCGCGGCTCGATCACCATCGACAGCACCGGCCGGATGATCTCGGGCGGCTTTTCCTCCGACCTGGAGCAGGATGCCAGCGCGCCGAGCATGAGCACGCCGAGCAGGATGCGCGGCGTCCGGCTCATTGGCCCGCTCCCGATATCTCGATCGTCTGTCCAGGGCTGAGCAGCTGTCCTCCAGCGGTGACGACGCTCTGGCCTTCGTCCAGCCCCCTGGCGATCACGACCGTGCCCGAATTGAACGCCAGCACTTCGACCGGCGCCATCGTCACCGCCTTGGTCGAGGGATCGACGATCCAGACCGCCGGCTTGCCGCCGCTGGACGTCAGCGCCTGCCAAGGCAGCAGGATCGCCTTCGCCGGCTTGGCGCTTACCGAGCCGATGACGGCTGCTCCCAGCGGCATGCCGGCGGGCGTGTCGGGAATGGCGACCTTGACCCGGATCGAGCCCGAAGCCGGGTCGACCGCAGGCGAGATTTCGCGGACCTTGCCCGTTGCCCTGACCTGCGGATCGGACAACAGCGTGATCGTCACCGCAGGCGATGCCGGTGTCTTGGCGATCAGCGTCTCCTGCACGTTGAACACCGCGTCGCGGTCGCCGTCCTCGGCGACGGTGAAGACGGTTTGCGCGGCTTGCACCACTTGGCCGGTTTCGACTTGGCGGGCGGTGATCACGCCGGCGGCACCGGCCTTGAGCTCGGTGAAGGACAGGTTTTGCTGGGCGTTGGAGAAAGCGCTCTGCGCGGCTTCGACGCTGCCTTGTGCCACCTTCAGGGCCTGGTCCGCGGCGTCATAGTCGCGCCTGGTGGTGAAGCCCTGCGCCAGCAGCGTCTTCTGCCGCTCGAAGGCGGCAACGGACTGGGTCAGTTGCGCCTTGGCTGCATCAAGATCGGCCTGCGCCGAGCGCAGGTCGGATTCCTGCTCCTGCGGGTCGATGCGGGCGAGCACCGTGCCTTGATCGACATGCTGGCCGACATCGACAAACCGTTCGGCGACGCGACCGCCGACCCGGAACGACAGATTGTTCAGCGTACGCGCCGCGATCACCCCGGTCAGCGAAGTCCTTGGCGCATAGTCGGCCATCGCCACCGTTTCGGTGCGCACCATGATCTGCAGTTTCTTGTCCACCGCTTCCTGCTTCTGACAGCCGGCCAGAAGCAGCGCCGCCGTGCAGGCGAAAAGCGCCGGGGCGGCTGGAAAAGACAAAAGACCGGGAGCTCTGACCGATGGCTGCGAGACGGGCGAAGTCACGTTCCTGCTCATGGGCTCCCCCGGCCGCGGGCCGCTCGCTGATCGCGGTGCCTCGCGGCCATCCAGAGGATAGTCGATCCCCGGGAAAAGGAAACCGGTCTCGTACGTGTATCGCCCGACTGGCTAAGCGCCGGGATCTGCCCACCGCAGGCCCAATCGCCTGCCGGTGGTGCCGACTTGAGGAAAACGTGAAATAAGGTCAGAAGACATCTCAACGGCATCAAACAGGACGGGCGCCGGCCCGGTGAGGGATACGATGAAGAATTCAGCCATTTCCGAACGCAAGAACCAATCGATTTCCCGCGGCGTCGGCATGACCACGCAGATTTATGCCGACCGGGCTGAAAATTCGGAAATCTGGGATGTCGAGGGGCGTCGCTATATCGATTTCTCGTCGGGCATCGCCGTCGTCAACACCGGGCATCGCCATCCCAGGGTGATCGAGGCGGTCAAGGCACAGCTCGACCGCTTCACCCACACCTGCCACCAGGTGGTGCCCTATGAGAGCTATGTGCGCCTGGCCGAACGGCTGAACGGCATGCTGCCCGGCAAGTTCGAGAAGAAGACGATCTTCGTCACCACCGGGGCCGAGGCTGTCGAGAACGCCATCAAGATCGCCCGCAATGCCACCGGCCGTCAGGCGGTCATTGCCTTCGCCGGCGGCTTCCATGGCCGCACCTTCATGGGCATGGCGCTGACCGGCAAGGTCGTGCCTTACAAGGTCGGCTTCGGCGCCATGCCGGGCGATGTCTACCATGCGCCGTTCCCTGTGCCGCTGCACGGTGTCTCGGTCGCCGACTCGCTGGCGGCGCTCGACCGGTTGTTCAAGGCCGATGTGGATCCGGCCCGCGTCGCCGCCATTATCATCGAGCCGGTTCAGGGCGAGGGCGGCTTCTACGACGCGCCGCGTGATTTCCTGGTTGCGCTGCGCAAGCTTTGCGACCAGCACGGCATGCTGCTGATCGCCGACGAAGTGCAGACCGGCTTTGCCCGCACCGGCAAGATGTTTGCGATGGACCACCATGAGGTGGCCGCCGACATCACCACCATGGCCAAGAGCCTGGCCGGCGGCTTTCCTCTGGCGGCGGTCACCGGCCGCGCCGAAATCATGGATGCGCCCGGCCCCGGCGGGCTCGGCGGCACCTATGGCGGCAGCCCGATCGGCGTTGCCGCGGCGCACGCCGTGCTCGACGTGATCGAGGATGAAAAGCTGTGCGACCGCGCTAATACGCTGGGCGCAAGACTGAAACAGCGGCTGCAGTCGATCCGCGACGACGTGCCCGAGATCGTCGACATCAGAGGTCTCGGCTTCATGAATGCGGTCGAGTTCAACGACGTCAAGAAGGGCCTGCCCTCGGCCGAGATCGCCAATGCGATCCGGTTGAAGGCGCTCGACAAGGGCCTGATCCTGTTGACCTGCGGCGTCTACGGCAACGTCATCCGCTTCCTGGCGCCGATCACTATCCAGGACGAAGTCATGAACGAAGCACTCGACATTCTGGAAAGCTCGATCCGCGAAGTCTGCGCCGCCTGATCAGTAAGGTGCCGCGCCTGAGGGACGGAATTATCCCGCCGCTCTGGCGGGCTCATTCTCGAGGAAAGCGGCCAGTGCCGCTTTCAGCCCCTCGGGGCCAGCGGCCACCGTCTGCGGCGTCGGCGAGAAGCCGGCGCCCAACATCTTGCGGCCAAGCATATGGTCGCCCGGACGGTTGACCGATTCGATGCCGAGCAGCCGCTCGCCGGCGTAGTGGTAGATCGAGAATTTGTTGTCGGGCAGGTCGCCCAGCACGACATGGCTGTCGCCGCCGGCGGTCAGGCCGACCATCTGCAGCTTCATGTCGCCGATGTCGGACCAGAACCATGGCACCGCAGAATAGGCGTCGGCATGGCCTGATATCGTGCGCGCGGCAAGCCGCGCCTGGTCGGTGGCATTCTGCACCGATTCCAGCCGCACGTCGCCGCCGGTGAACCAGTGACGGTAAGAGGCAGCATCGCCAATAGCGAGAATCTCCGGCACCGAAGTCCGCATCTGGTGATCGACGCGGATGCCGTTGGCGATGCCGAGGCCAGCTTCCTGCGCCAGTTCGACATTCGGCACGGCACCAATGCCGACAATGACCATGCGCGCCGGCAGCCTTTCGCCTGACGAGGTGATCGCGGCCACGACATGACCGTTTTCGCCTTCGAGCCTGGCGATCGAGGTGCCGGTGAGGATGCGCACGCCCGTCGCTTCCAGCCGTTGCCGGACGTGGCTCGCCACCACCGGCGCCACGGCGCGGCCGAGCAGCCGGTCCACCGCCTCGACCACTGTCACCGTGCGGCCGGCGGCCCTCAACGTGGCTGCGATCTCCAGCCCGATGAAACCGCCGCCGAGGATGACGACTTCGTCGGTTTGCGCGCTGAGGTCGCGGATCAGCCGCGCATCGGCCAGCGAGCGCAGCGACAGCACCCCGGACAGATCGGCACCGGGCAGCGGCAGCGTGCGCGGGCGCGAGCCTGTCGCCAGGATCAGGTGGTCGAAGGCAAGCGCACCACCGCCGGCAATATCCAAACTGCGGCGTCCGGCATCGAGGCGATCGATCCTGACGCCAGGCCGGTAGTCGATGGCGCTGCCGGTGTAAAAGGCCTCGCCGCGCAAGGGTTGTGGCTTGGCCTCGGCATCCTTGATGAAGGTCTTCGACAGCGGCGGCTTGTGGTAGGGCAGTTCGTCCTCATCTCCGACGAGGATCACCGGCCCGTCATAGCCGTCCTCGCGCAGACTTGCGGCCGCTTGCACGCCCGCATGACCCGCGCCGACAATGACCACACCGTTCTTCATCGCACTCAATCCCGATTCTACCCTAGGATGTTCCGCCAGATGGCAATTGTCTGGCACCGCTGCAAGCGAGCTTTTGCGGGTCGCATCCGGGATGGCGGCTGTCAATCGCACAGTTCAGCGGCAAGACCGGTGCAGGAAAATGCATAAAGTTGACAGTCGCAGTTTAGAATAATTCTAAACTGTTGTTTCGATTGACTTTTCTTGCGGATTGTCATTGACATCCGACGGTGTCGCAGCTTTATGGAAGCTCGCGCGTTAGCGCATCCCTTTAATGTTTGGGCCTTGAACCCTTTCGATTGGAGGCATTTTGGTGTCTTTCTTCCGCGAACCGCGCGATGGCGCGGCATCTCTTGCGCCCAATGGCCCGCAGATGGCCTGGCGCCGGTTGCTGCGCGCGCCGTTTACAGAATTTCCGAGAAACTGGAGAGTGATCATGACAGCACGATATGGCAGCAGGCTTGCGGCGATCGGCGCCACTGCCCTGCTGACGGCGGCGGTATTCGTGTTGCCGGCAAAGGCGGAAACAGATGTAAAGGCGGTCATCAAGACCTATTCCGACATCGCGCTCGCCAAATACGAGGATTCGCTGACCACCGCGCAAGCGCTCGACAAGGCGGTCGACGCGCTGCTCGCCACGCCATCGGTGGAAACCCTCAACGCTGCCCGTGACGCCTGGAAGGCATCGCGCGTTCCCTACCAGCAGACCGAAGTCTACCGCTTCGGCAACAAGATCGTCGACGACTGGGAAGGCAAGGTGAATTCCTGGCCGCTGGATGAAGGCTTGATCGACTATGTCGCCAAGAGCTACGGCACCGAATCGGACGCGAACGCGCTCTACACGGCCAATGTGATCGCCAACAAGGAGATCGAGATCAACGGCAAGAAGGTCGATGCATCGAAGCTTTCGCCGGAATTCCTCTCCGGCACGCTGCAGGGGGCCGGCGGCATCGAGGCCAATGTCGCCACCGGCTATCACGCCATCGAATTCCTGCTCTGGGGCCAGGACCTGCATGGCACCGGCCCGGGTGCCGGCGAGCGCCCCTACACCGACTACGACCTCAAGAACTGCACCGGCGGTAATTGCGACCGCCGCGCCGAGTATCTGAAATCGGCCAGCGACCTTCTGGTTTCGGATCTTCAGGAGATGGTCGGCAACTGGAAGGAAGACGGCGCCGCCCGCAAGGCTCTTGTCGATGGCGAGCCGAGCACGGCGATCTCGACGATCTTCACCGGCATGGGCTCGCTGTCCTACGGCGAACTGGCCGGCGAGCGCATGAAGCTCGGCCTACTGCTGCATGATCCGGAAGAGGAGCACGATTGCTTCTCCGACAACACCTACAATTCGCATCTCTACGACGCCATCGGCATTCGCGCGGCCTATCATGCGAGCTACACGCGTCTCGACGGCACCATCGTTTCGGGTCCTTCGGTGGCCGATATGGTGAAGGCGGCCGACCCGGCGATCGACAAGGAACTGTCTGACAAGCTCGATGTTTCGGTCGCCAAGATGGAGGCGATCAAGGCGCGTGCACTGGCCGGCGAGGCCTATGACCAGCAGATCGCCGAGGGCAACATTGAGGGCAATGCCACCGTCCAGGCGGCGATCGATGCGCTGATCGATCAGACCAAGTCGATTGAGCGCGCCGTCGGCTCCCTGAAGCTCAGCACCATCGCCTTCGAAGGGTCCGACAGCCTCGACGCGCCGGACAAGGTGTTCAAGTAAGGGGTAAACGACGGAGACTGGCCCGGAGCCGGACAACCGGCTTTGCAACGGCCTCCGCCAGAAGATCAAGCCACACGGCGCGGGAGACGCCGTCAGCCAGCCGAGCAAGCCAATGCTGATTTGTCATTGCAACATCATCACCGAGAAGGAGATCGAGCAGACGATCGTCGGGCTGCTGGACCAGGATCCCTGGCAGTTGATCGTGCCGGCGAAAATCTATCATGCAATGCAAAAGCGCGGTCGCTGTTGCGGCTGCTTCCCAAATGTGGTGGAAACGATCATTCGGGTCACCGAAAACTACCACGCTCGCTCGGAGGCGAGCGGCGTGGATGTCGTTTCACACCTGGATCGCGTCAGAGGCCTGCGCATCCAATACGGGAGCAGAATTCATGAAAGGCGATCCGCAGATCATCGAGCGGCTTAACGAGGCCCTTTTTCTGGAGCTTGGCGCCGTCAATCAGTACTGGGTGCATTTCCGTCTGCTTGAGGACTGGGGATACGCCAAGCTGGCAAAGAAGGAGCGGGCGGAATCGATCGAGGAGATGCACCATGCCGACAAGCTCGTCGCCCGCATCATCTTCCTCGAAGGCCATCCGAACCTGCAGTCCGTGGCGCCGCTGCGCATCGGGCAGAACGTCAAGGAAGTGCTCGAATCCGACCTTGCCGGAGAATATGACGCACGTACCGCCTACAAGCGTTCGCGCGAAATCTGCAACGACGCCGGCGACTACGTGACGATGAAGCTGTTCGAGGAATTGCTGGCCGACGAGGAGGGTCACATCGACTTTCTTGAGACGCAGCTCGACCTGCTTGCCTCGATTGGCGAGGAGAAATACGGCCAGCTCAACGCCGCATCGGCAGACGAGGCGGAGTAAGGGCATGCGGGAATGCGGCGCCTGCTAGAATTCGTGCGCCGCTCGCGGCGGGCCAATGGCTCGCCGCCCCCTGAGAAGACGCCAGCCGGATTGGCGCGTCGGCGCTGTGTCATGCTCGTGTTGGCGCTTACCTCTTCGGCGATGGCGGGTGATCTTCAGCCGGCCGGCTTCGCCACCACGCGCACCGACCTCAATGCGAAGGATCAGGCGCGCGTCATTGCCGTCACCAGGCCGACCACGGATTTTTCCAGGCCAGAGCCGTTCGAATTGATGCAAGGTGGCGCCGGCACGTCCCGAAAGGACGTCAGCCGCGATTCCTTCTCGCAATCCTCGGCCAACATCACCTTCGAGGAAGAGGGCGACTTCAAGCTCGGCAATGCCCTTTTCCGCAAGAACTGGGTCTCGTCGCCATCCTCGACGCAAGCGTCGGACGGGCTCGGCCCGCTGTTCAACGAACGTGCCTGCCAGAACTGTCATCTGAAGGATGGCCGCGGCCGCCCGCCGCAAGGCGACCCCGGCACCACGTCGATGTTCCTGCGGCTGGCCCGCGACGCCAGCAGCGTGGAAGAGAAGGCGGCGCTTGCCGACCATGAGGTGCTCAACTTCCCCGACCCGGTCTACGGCAGGCAATTGCAGGAGCTCGCCGTACCCGGCCTGCCTGGTGAAGGCAGGATGCATATCGATTACCAGGAACGTAAGGTGGAGCTGACGGACGGCTCTGTGATCTCCTTGCGCAAACCGAGCTATTCGGTTGACGGCCTTGGCTACGGGCCGCTTGACCCGCGCACCACGCTGTCGCCGCGGCTCACACCGCCGATGATCGGCCTGGGCCTGATCGAACAGATCGCGCCGTCTGATATTCTCGCCCAAGCCGATCCGGACGACAGGGACGGCGACGGCATTTCCGGCAGGCCGAACATCGTGCGCGATAGCCTGAACGGGGAACTGACGCTCGGCCGCTTCGGCTGGAAGGCGCAGACCGCGTCGATCCGCCAGCAGGCGGCGGATGCCTTTGCCGGCGACATCGGCATCTCGACGCTCGAAGAGCCGAGGCATTGGGGCGATTGCACTGCTGCGGAGGCAAAATGCCTCGCCATGCCGAACGGCGTGCAGCAGCGTCTTGGCCCGGTCGAGGCGCCGCCGCCGGTGATGGATCTCGTCACCTTCTATTCGCAGAACCTGGCCGTGCCGTCGCGCCGGGACCTCGACCGGCCGGACGTGCTCGCGGGCAAAAAGACATTCTACGAGATCGGCTGCATTGCCTGCCATACGCCGAAATTCGTCACGCGCCGCGATACGCCCAATAAGGCGCAGGCCTTCCAGTTGATCTGGCCCTATTCCGACTTCCTGCTGCACGACATGGGGCCTGATCTGGCCGATGGCCAGGCCGTGGGCGATGCGACGGGCAATGAGTGGCGCACGCCGCCGCTGTGGGGCATCGGCCTGACCGAGACAGTCAACGGCAATTCCTTCTTTCTGCATGACGGGCGCGCGCGCAGCCTGGCTGAGGCGATCCTGTGGCATGGCGGCGAGGCGCAGAAAGCGCGCGACCGTTTTGCCGCCGCTAACGCGACCGAGCGTGACGCATTGCTCAAATTCCTGGAGTCACTGTGATGTTCAAGCGTTCTGCATTGTTTTTCGCTCTTCCGCTGGCCCTGCTGGGCGTTGTCCCTGCGTCGGCGGCGGTCAAAGCCTCCGACATCATCCAGCGGGCGATCGATGGCTTCGTCCGCCCGGCCTATGCCGGCCTGCACGAGCATGCGGAAGCCTTGACCGGATCCATGCGCAAGCTGTGCGTCACGCCCTCGCAAGGAGAGCTCGATGCCGCACGCGCCGAATTCTCCGCCACCGTCTATGCCTGGTCGTCAGCCGAAAACATCGGCTTCGGGCCGATCAAGGAGAACAACCGGCTGGAACGCATGCTGTTCTGGCCGGATCGCAAGAGCATTGGCCTGAAGCAGGTGCAGGCGGCGCTGTCGGCGAAGGATCCAACCGCCACAGATCCGGCACAGCTGGCCGGCAAGAGCGTCGCCATGCAGGGGCTGGGCGCGCTGGAGTTCGTACTTTACGGCGACGGCGCCGATGCACTGGCCGGCAAGGATGATCCCTACCGCTGCGCCTATGGCACTGCTGTTGCCGGCAACATCGAAACCATGGCCGGCGAGGTCAGCGCCGCCTGGAACAAACCGGACGGCTTTGCAGCGATTTGGGCCAATCCGGGGCCGCAGAATGCGCTCTACCGCGACGGCAACGAAGCGGTGACGGAACTGGTCGGCGTCTTCATCAATGAGCTGGAAATGGTGCGCGACGTGCGCCTGAAAGGGTTTTTCGGCGGCAAGCCGGACGCGGACAAGCCGAAACAAGCGATCTATTGGCGCTCGCAAAACACCACCGCGTCACTGGCCGGCAATCTCTCCGGCATCGATACGCTGTTCCAGGCCTCGAAACTTGGCGACGCCCTGCCGGCCGATGCGCGCTGGATGGCCGAATCGATCCACATCCAGTTGGTCAACGGTGTCGCCACCGCCAAGGCCGTCAGCGGTCCAATCGACAAGGCGCTTGCCGATCCGGCATTGCGCGACAAGCTCGAGCATTTCGCGCTGATCACCTCCAGCCTGTCGACCCTGATCGGGACCAGGTTGACCGCTGAATTCGGCCTGACCGCAGGCTTCTCCTCGCTGGATGGGGACTGAATTGAAAACCCCGCTGATAGATCGCCGCGATTTCCTGAGAGCTGCAGGCGTTGGCTTCATGGCCGCGATGGCGCCATCGGCCTGGGCAACGACGCTTTCGGCCGACGCCGTCTTCGCCACCGCTTTCGTCAAACGCGACGGCAGCTTTGGCGCTGCCGTCCTGTCCGAGGCCGGCAAAGTCCTGCATGCGATCGATCTGCCCGATCGCGGCCACGATGTCACCTTCGATCCCATATCGAAACGCTCGGTGGTCTTCGCGCGCCAGCCCGGCACCTTCGCCGTGGTTTTCGACCATTCGGGCCGTGATGCGCCGCTGACCATCGCCAGCATCGCCGGCCGGCATTTCTTCGGCCATGGCGTGTTTTCGGCCGACGGTGCGCTGCTCTATGCCACCGAAAACGACTTCGACAACGCCGCCGGCGTCGTCGGCGTCTACGATGCGCGGGCGAAATTCAGCCGTGTCGGCGAGTTCCCGACCTATGGAATGGGTCCACACGAGCTTCTGCTCCTGGGCGATGGCAGGACGATTGCGGTAGCAAATGGCGGCATCGAGACCCATCCGGATTACGGCCGCGCCGAGCTCAACATTGCGACCATGAAGCCGTCCTACGTATTGATAGACCGCGTCACCGGCGACCTCATCGAGAAGCACGAATTGCCGGCCGCACTGCATCAGCTGTCGATCCGCCACATGGACACCGATCCGTCCGGCACGGTCTGGTTCGGCTGCCAGTACAGGGGCCCGGGCACCGATCGTCCGCTGCTGGTCGGCCGCGCGGTGCGCGGCAAGGAATTGCAACTGCTCGACATGCCGCAGGACGTTTTGTCCGGCTTCCGCAACTACATAGGCTCGGTCGCCGCCAATCCGGCTGCCGGCACGGTCGCGGTCTCCTCGCCGGAAGGCAACTCGCTTGTCGTGCTCGATGCGGCCAGCGGACGGGTCGTCGCGAACAGCGCGCTGGTCGAGGTCTGCGGCGTGGCTCCCGATGGAACCGGCTTCATGGCCACCACCGGCGCTGGCGAGATCGTCGAGGGCAGTGGTGCGACACGCTCCGAACCGGACTATGTCTGGGACAACCACATGCTGCGCATCGAGCAGGCCGCATAGGCCACAAGCGAAGCCGCTTAACGAATTATGCACTATCCCCTTGCGGTGGCGGGCCGTGGCGGGCACAGGGAATTGTCTTTCGAACCGGTTGCTTCATGAAATTGCTTGCCATCGACTGTGCCGCCAACCTCTGCGCCGCTAGCGTCTATGACGCGACGGCGAAGCGGGAGCTCGGCCGCTCGGTGCTCGATCTCGGCAAGGGCCGTGCCGAGCAGCTGATGGCGGTCATCGCCGAAGCGCTGGAGGCAGGCGCAACCGACTATGCAGGTCTTGGCGCCATTGCCGTGTCTGTCGGCCCCGGTTCCTTCACCGGTCTGCGGGTCGGCGTCTCGACCGCGCGTGGCCTGGCGCTGGCGCTGAAGATACCGGCAATCGGAGTGACGACACTGGAGGCGCTGGCTGCCGAAGCAGCGACGGCATTTCCCGGTCGCGCCGTGCTGGCGGCGCTGGATGCCGGCCGTGAGGAGATCCACGCGGCCTTTTACGACGAAAGGTTAGTCTTGACTTACGGTCCGGCCGTGGCCACGCTGGCCGACGTGGTGGCAATGGCGATGGCAACGTCTCCGGTGCTTGCCGGCACCGCTGCAGCGCTCATCAGCGCATCGGCCGGGCGCGAATTCGATGTCGGCCCTCGGACGGCCACCGCCGACATTGTCACCTACGCCCGCCTGGCTGCCGCCAAGGGCGCGGGCGAACGGCCGAAACCACTCTATCTGCGCGGCGCCGACGCCAAGCCGCAGGCCGGGTTCATTCTTTCAAGGATCAGACCATGATCCCGAAAAGTGGAAGCCGGTTTTCACGGACAACGGTTCCCGTTTGTCCAGAGATCATGGTCAAACAAGAAAACAAAAATTAGATGCGCATACCTTTTCTCCAATCACGCCGCCGGGACTATGCGCTCGAGCCGCTGAGGATCGCCGACAGTCCGGCGGTCTCGCTGCTGCACCGCGAGGACTTTGTCCGCCCCTGGACCGATGGCGAATTTGCCGCCTTGCTCGAACAGGACACCGTGTTCGGCTATGCCGCGCGCGAAACCGGACAGGGCTCCAAGCCGCCCGTCGGCTTCGTGCTGGCGCGGCTTGCGGCAGGCGAGGGCGAGATCCTGACCGTCGCGGTGGCGCGATCGCATCGCCGGCAGGGGCTGGGCTGGCAATTGATGGACGCGGTGTTGCGCGAACTGCACGCGCAGCGCGCCGAAGCGCTGTTCCTCGAGGTCGACGAGACCAATGTCGCGGCGATCGCGCTTTATCGCCGGCTGGGCTTCCGCGAGGTCGGCAGGCGGCCGAATTACTACAGGTCGGCCGAACACGGACCGACCGGCGCGCTTGTCATGCGCCGCGATCTTCGCTAGCGAGACGGCCGGGATGGGGCGATGATCAAGAAAATCAGGATTTTCCTGGCGCTGGGCCTCGTTGTCGCCGGTTCGCTGGTCCTCGTGCCGTTACAGATACTGTCGATGAAGACCGGCTGGTGGCCGGAAACCTTCATCCTCAAGATCTGGCACAGGCTGATCATCAGGGCGCTCGGCATGCGCATCCATGTCAAGGGGACGCTGTCCGACAAGCGCCCGCTGCTGGTTGCGTCCAATCACATCTCCTGGACCGACATCATGGTGCTCGGCTCTTTTGCCGACGTAAAATTCATCGCCAGGGCTGATATGGAAGGCTGGCCGCTGATCGGCATGCTTTCGAAGCTGCAGCGTACCGTGTTCATCGAGCGCGAGCGCAAGCGTTCGTCGGGCGACCAGGCAAGCGAGATTGCCAGCCGCATGGCCAAGGGCGATGCGATGGTGCTGTTTGCCGAGGGCTCGACCGGCGACGGCAATATGGTCCTGCCGTTCAAGAGCACGCTGTTCGGCGCCGCCTCGATGGCGATTTCGGAAGGCGCGGCGGAACAGGTGTTCATCCAGCCGGTGGCGATCGCCTATACGCGTCTGCACGGCGTGCCGCTCGGCCGCCGGCATCGCCCGCTTGCCGCCTGGATCGGCGATGAGGATTTGATGCCGCATCTCAAGGTATTGCTGGCGGAGGGCGCGCTCGACGTCGAGGTGCATTTCGGCGAGGCAATCGCCTTTTCCAAGGGTTCGAACCGCAAGGAGACGTCGAAACTGATGGAAAGCCAGGTGCGTGAGATGATGCAGGCGGCGCTTGCCGACCCGCGGCCGAGCCGCTAGCCCCGGCATGCCCTTGCTGGCGCGGGCTGAGAATCGTCTGTTTTTTGTCACGGAAAGGCGTTAGAAGCCGCCTTATGGACTTGAACACGGTAGAAAGCGACGACATCGGCACTATGGCTGGACAGCCGGCAGTGCTTTCCACGGCAGCGAAAAAAGTCTTCATCAAGACCTATGGCTGCCAGATGAACGTCTATGATTCGCAGCGTATGGCCGATGCGCTGGCTGCCGACGGCTATTCCGCGACCGATGCCATTGGCGAGGCGGACCTGGTGCTGCTGAACACCTGTCATATCAGGGAGAAGGCGGCCGAAAAGGTCTATTCCGAGCTCGGCCGTATCCGCGACATGAAAGCCGAGCGTGCCCTGGCCGGCCGCGAGATGCTGGTCGGCGTCGCCGGCTGCGTGGCGCAGGCCGAAGGCGCCGAGATCATCCGCCGTTCGCCGGCCGTCGACCTGGTCATCGGCCCGCAGACCTATCACCGGCTCCCCGACGTGCTGGCGCGGGTGCGCGGCGGCGAAAAGATCGTCGAGACCGACTACGCCATCGAGGACAAGTTCGAGCATCTGCCGCAGCCCAAGCGCGCCGAGGTCATCAAGCGCGGTGTCACCGCCTTCCTCACCGTGCAGGAAGGCTGCGACAAGTTCTGCACCTTCTGCGTCGTGCCCTATACCAGAGGCTCCGAAGTTTCCCGGCCGGTGGCGCAGATTGTCGCGGAGGCTGAGCGCCTGGCTGAAGCCGGGGTGCGCGAAGTGACGCTGCTTGGCCAGAACGTCAATGCCTGGCATGGCCAGGGCGAGAACGGCCACGAGTGGGGCCTTGGCCGCCTGCTGTTCAGGCTGGCCGAAATCCCCGGGCTGGCGCGTCTGCGCTACACCACCAGCCACCCGCGCGACATGGATGACGAGCTGATAGCGGCCCATCGCGATCTGCCGTCGTTGATGCCCTATCTGCATCTGCCGGTGCAATCAGGCTCCGACCGCATCCTCAAGGCGATGAATCGCCGGCACACGGCGAGGGATTATCTGGCGCTGCTCGACCGTATCCGCACTGCCCGGCCTGACATCGCGCTTTCCGGCGACTTCATCGTCGGCTTTCCCGGCGAGACCGAGGCGGATTTCGAGGCGACCATGGAGCTGGTGCGTCAGGTGAATTACGCCTCGGCCTTCTCCTTCAAATATTCGCCGCGCCCCGGCACGCCAGGCGCCGAAATGCCCGATCATGTGCCGGAAGCGGTCAAGGACGAGCGCTTGCAGCGGCTGCAGGCCTTGCT